>JASHRE010000171.1 GCA_030037515.1 Candidatus Sulfotelmatobacter sp. | reverse complement strand
GCTTCAGCCGTTCACTCATTGGAGGTTCAGTGTCAGCCACGGTGGTGGAGATTCCGAAAAATCAGCCGGCGCCTCAAGGTCCCGGTCCCGTGCCAGGGACACTGATGACGCCTGAATACGTTCGTCTATCGGTCAACTCGGCTATCTATGGGGATGGCCTTTGGTGAACAGCTTCCATCGCCGCGTCGGTTTGACTTCATGTTCCGAACCAGGACTTCGCGTGCCGAGGAGCGGTTTCTGACCTGAACCGACCAGGATGTGGTGTATGGAGCGAAATCGCCAGGAAAGGAGAAAAAGTCGAACTGGCTTCCTGCTCCCGAGACACCATTTTCACTGTACATCCGAGCCTGCTGGCCAAAGCCCGAGATCAATAGAGCGGATCGTGAACGCCCCTAAGGTGGTACGGATTTGACTTCCTACAAAAGCAAATGAGGAGCATCCAGTGGCAACTGTTCCGAAGACTCCGCCGTCCGGCAAAAAAGGACCGACACCAATTTCCGCCGGCATCGTTTCGCGCTTCGATGAACTGGCCAATCTGCCGTTCGTGGAAAACCGACCCACCGATGCTACCGCTCAGACACTTCGCGACGAGATGCTGTTTCAGAGGGCCACGCAGACGTATCTGTGGGCGCTACCCCTGATCAACACACTGGGCATGAAGCTTGGCTCGGAAGCGATCTTTGGCGCGGGCTACAACGTGCTGCCGATCTGGAAGAAACGTCTCGATGCCAAGACGCTGATCACAACCCCCAACTCCGATGTCATCTATTCGATGAGCTACGTGGACCTCGACGAAGATGGCCCGCTGGTATTCGAAGCTCCCCCGCATCTGCAAGGTATCCTCCTCGACTTCTGGCAGCGTCCGATTCCATTCGATGGTGGGGAGTACTTCGGCGACGTTGGTATCTTCGGTCCCGATGAGGGCAGGGGCGGCAAGTTCGTCATCCTCCCCCCTGGATACAAAGGACCCGTTCCTTCGGGACACTATGTCTATCGTTCTGGAACGAACAACGTCTTTGTCTTCCTGCGGGCCTTCTTCAACGACCCTAAGGACCTTGATCCCCCTGTTAGCCTCATCCAGCAGTCAAAAATCTATCCTCTGTACAGTAAAGGTGCGGGAAAGCCCATGACCTTCCCGGACGGTTCCGGTGTTCCTACGAACATGTTGCCTCGTAACGATGCGACTGCTTTCGACCAGCTCAAGGCACTCATCGACACCGAGCACTCCTCTATCGCCAGCCCCGACTGGCTTGGCATGCTTGCTACCCTTGGCATCGTTAAAGGACAGCCCTTTAATCCCGACGCAAAGACTCGCGCCATTCTCGACAGCGCCGCAAAGACCGGGTACAAGATGAGCCGCGTCATCAGTTCCCAATCGAACGTGAGCGGGCGCTCCTTCCTCGTGTACCCAGACCGACACTGGCTCAATCCTATAGCCGATGGCACCCCAATGAATATCACGGGATCATTCAGAGATACGAATTGGACAAGACGAGATGGTGGATATATCGACCTAAACGCCCGCATCTGGTTCTTCACCGACTACTATTCCATTAGCCCGGGCATGATCTCTCAGACGCCAGGGAAGGGTGCAAGATACGCGATTGCATTCGTCGACAGCGAAGAAAATCCGCTGACCGGAGATAACAACTACCGCATCAACCTGCCGCCCAACGTCCCAGCAGCCAACTTCTGGTCGGTGACAGCCTATGAAGCGGAAAATGCATCCGGCCTCGCCAACGGCCAGCCTTACCCTTCGCTCGGTTCACACGACAAACCGGCGCAGAACCCGGATGGAAGCACCGATATCTACCTTGGCATCAAAGCGCCCGAGGGCAAGCAGGCCAACTGGATCGCAACTCCCGCGGGACGGGGTTACTTCGTTATCCTCCGCCTCTACGGACCCACGGAAGCTGCTATCAACAAGACGTGGAAACCCGGAGACGTGGAAAAAATTCAGGCGGCGAAGGTCTACGGGTAAATTGATGAAAACAATTACGCTCGTCTGCCGGGCGACGGGGGCATGGCGGCAGTTGATCCCGCGTCCGTTAACTCACTCAGGCCGGCGTAATCCGCATCACCATGGGTGCACTGGTGCGGTGGTTCATCAAGTTCTACTGCGGCCAATCATTCGTGGTGGCGCTTGCTTGGTCTTACATGGTGGAACCTCGCAACTAAAACCGACTTCGCTAATGCCAGCTTGGCCGCGGCGTGCTTGCTCTGCCGGTCATCCTTGGGGCGCATATTATAAACATAAAGTACTTGTGACAAGACAGGGCGACCCTTCGGTTGGATCACACAGTCCGGGCCGGGCCGACCAAATCACCCACAAATTTCATTGCGATCTCTCCCTCGCGAGCTGGGTTCGCGAGAGAGTTATAGGGATTTCCATGCAACGTTTTTCAGGGCAGGTGAGAGTTGACGAAAGCATCTCCCTATCACTCATCGACTCGGTTTTTGACTGCCAATCGCCTGATCGTCCTTCATTACCGATCTTCCTCCAAAACAAAACGCCCCAAAACTCTTGCGAGTCGCGGGACGTTCGCTGAACAGCCCTCCCCCGAAGTCTGCTCACAAATAAGGCTACCGTCTCTGGCGGCAGGTATGAATGGCTCGGACGGGCCACTGTGCAAAAGGGGCTTTGAGCGCTTCGCCATCTGATTTCATCATCTGGGCCCTCTAACGAAAAAGAGCTTGACACATATATCTATTGCTGATATATCGGTTATTGATATATGGCAAAGACGGAAACCCGCGATCCTATTCATGAGCTGCTGCCTCTTACTCCGGCAGTGTTCTATATCTTGTTCGCGCTCGCCGATGGTGAGAAACACGGCTACGCAATCATGAAGGAAGTAGAAAACGTTTCCGGCGGACAATTCACCATGGGACCGGGAACGCTCTATACCACCGTCCAGCGGCTACTGGAACTCGGGCTGATTGAAGAGACCTCGACCTTGTCAGATTCCGAACGTCGTCGCCGCTGTTATCGGCTTTCAAGAATGGGCCGCAGGGCGCTCGAAGCGGAGTTGAATCGTATGGAGTGGCTGGTGCGCTGTGCACAGCGCAGGAAGTTGGCGCCCCGTGAGGCACGATAAGTACCACTCGTTCATCCTCGATGTCAGCCGCAAGGTTTTCGAGCGGTCTCTCGGTTGTTATCCCAAGGACCTGCGCGACGATTTCGGCAACGAAATGATGGAAGTTTTCGATGAACAGGTCTCAGATGCCTACTCCAGTGGCGGCTATGTCGGTATCTTGCGTGTCTGGGTCAGTGCTGTGCGCGAGATTGTCACAGTCGCGCTCCCTGGCCGGTTTGCCGAGCGGGCGATTGCAATCGTCGCTGTGACGCTGACCCTAGCATTCCTGTTGTGGTTCGCGAGCTACATTGGCTACGTAATGGAAACAGCCTGTTCGAGCTGCGCCATTAATTGATTTCTACTGTTTAAATCGTGGAGGTTCGCATGAAGGGATATGTGTGTCTGTTTCTTCTATTGATCGGAACGGTGGCGTTCGCGCAGTCGAATGGTTCCCCCGACGAGGGCGCCGTACTTAGTGTGCAGCGGCAATGGCTGGAAGCATCGCAGAAGGGCAACGGCGAGGCCCTGCGTCAAATGATTGACGACAGCTTTGTCGGCAGCACGCCCAACGATCAAATCATCGACAAGCAAAGTCTGTTCCCACCCAAAGGCAACGAGCCGATGTTTACTAACGCCAAATTCGCGAGGCTCAACGCGAAGGTTATCGACAACACGGCAGTCGTGTTCGGAAACATGGTTACCGCCGGAGAGCCGACAGCGCTGCGCTTTGTCATGGTCTACGCGAAGCGAGCAGGTACGTGGAAGATGATCGCCGCACAACTGGTGCCGGTGACAAAGGACGCAGCAGAACAATAGCACCTGACCCGACCCTGGTTGGTTTCAAAGAACTGCAAGATGTGGTGTCAGGCGCGATCATTGGCGAACAATCTTAGAATCCTATCGACAAGCGGCGTCGTGCGGCCGCGTGAGTCAGCGAGTGTGTCCCGCCGAGGCATTCGGTACCCAACTGAGGGAGCTTGAGTGTGATCTGATCACGACAATTATCGCGGATACAGATTCCTAATGGGTGTAAGGTGGTAAGGTGGCTTCCTTGAACCCCTAGCTCGCCCTTACAGCAGTGCTATTACCTCTCACCCCATCATCGTCTGCCAAACGCCATCTCACCCTTCAGATTGGTCGACTCTGAAATACTTGCGACACAAGGTTTCATGCCTTTGCGGCGCCGCCGATGTCCGTTCAGGGGACATTTTCGGTTTCGGACTACGGTTTAGACGACGACCTCGTCGTAGAGCTTCGAGACAAGAACGGTGCGACTCTCGACACGCAGAAAGCCGTCCTGCGTCGTGCCCTGCATCTCACGTGTCTCTACCACTTCACGCAAGGCGTGCATCGATTTAACATTCGGCGCCAGTATCGGTCTAAAATCCCAAACGAGAAATCAGGAGGCACTTGTGTCCAAAATCATCGCTTTCTTGCTTGGTCTTGCACTGGCACCTGGAGTGATTGCGCAGGATTCAGAAGCCATAAACGGCGAATGGCTCATCACACGCGACGTCTATGGTAATCCACTCTACCAGCGAATGACCCTGACGGTTCAGGATGGCAAAGTGA
Organism: Candidatus Sulfotelmatobacter sp.; assembly: GCA_030037515.1. Lineage (GTDB taxonomy): Bacteria > Acidobacteriota > Terriglobia > Terriglobales > Acidobacteriaceae > Sulfotelmatobacter. The sequence goes on along the minus strand of JASHRE010000171.1, from coordinate 2,364 downwards.
GCGGTTTTTTTGACGGCGATAAGTTGGAAGGCACGCTGCAAGGGAGCGCTCTGCATTTTATTGCTCGCGACGAAGACAACGACACTTCGGAATTCACCGGTGTATTCAACGGCACAAACATCGCGGGCAAGGTCGTTGAAATCGACGCGAGTGATCCAAGAGAAAAATCTGAGAACGAGATGACCGCCACACGCGCACCGGAGCGACCGGCAGGCTCGCCCAGGCACCATGACTTTACGCCCAATGTTTTTTATCGTCAGTTTTCCGCTTCGAATGCACCGGTCCTGAAGATCGCGCCGGGTGACACCGTCCATACAACGACGGTCGACGCGGGAGGGACAGACGAGCATGGGACAAAACGAGTTTTGGGCGGAAATCCGGAGACAGGTCCTTTTTACATTGAGACGGCATGGCCGGGAGACACGCTGGTCGTACACTTCAACCGGATTCGACTCAACCGCGACTACGCGATCAGTGACGATGCCATTGTGGGGCGCGCTCTGGACCCGGACATGTCCGTCAAAATGAAAGATGGGGGAAAGTCGGTGCGCTGGCATCTTGATCTGCAGCGGGGCATTGCCACCAGCGAAAGGCCGGGTGATCACCTAAAGGAGTTTCTAGTGCCGGTGCGGCCGATGCTGGGATGCGTAGCAACGGCGCCGGGTTTCGCTTCAGCACCTCCTCCTACTGGAGACTCAGGCCGATACGGCGGCAATATGGACTTCAATGAAATTGTGGAAGGCGTGACCGCGTACTTGCCCGTCAACCAGCCGGGCGCCCTGCTTTATGTCGGTGATGGTCATGCCGCGCAGGGTGATGGCGAGTTGAACGGCAACGCACTGGAGACCTCTATGGACGTGGAATTCACCGTGAATGTGATTCACGATAAACGGATTCGTACGCCCCGAGTTGAGTCGGATTCTCAGATCATGACAGTGGGTCTTGGAGGCTCGCTAGAAGACGCGTTGCAGACGGCCATCAGCGGCATGGCACAATGGTTAGAGCAGGACTACGGCTTGTCGCCGTCGGAAATCGCGCAGGTAATGGGCACTTCGTCGCAATTGAACATCAGCGAGGTCGCGGACCGCAACGCCGGAGTCGCAGCGAAACTGAGCAAAGCGCGGCTGCAGCCGCTGATCAAAAAGCAATAAGGGCACTTTCGGCACAGTCTTAACATGTACGTGTTACAAACTCGCCATTGCACTGTCTTGCGATCACTTTCACAGTGGATTGAATCGAGTTGAAATTTGAGTGACCTCTGATTTCGTCAGTTAGACAGATCGGGGGTAGAATGATGCGCTTCGCAGACCGCACGGGATGCTGTACAAGGTCGAACCCGAGCAAGTCTCTCTCGGCAAACGCATAGCCCGCTCCAGCTTCGTATTTGCGAGTACGCTTATCGGAGCACTCCTTATTCATCGCCTGTGGTTTCCACAGACTGCCTTCGAGGCCGGACGAAAACTCTTTGACGCGATCCTGGTTTCAGTAGGTCATACAACATACAACCAAGCCGCCCAGGTCCCCTGTTCCAAGGTCGCATGCAAGTCACCGTGTATTCCCTGGACACACGGCAGGATGGTGCTCGCCTTGGTTTCGATGATCGACTCCATTACTACCCTTCCCTCGCGGTTCATCACCGCAATCGAAATCGTTTCTTTGTGGATGTCCATGCCGATATAGTTAATGTTCATACGGGTGCTCCTTTCGGTAGAGTTTTGCTTCACACTCAGAACCTACCTTAAAGGGGCGCCCTTTTATAATGCGTATTCACTCAGCGCGGCGTCGCCGACGTCCTTCACATTAACGTGCGCTACACCGCGAGTCGACCTTCGATCGCGCTCTGGTACCAGCAGATCAGTACCGAAAACGGGCTTGTCTCCAGTTGTCAGGTTACTGCCAACAAGTCGACTTTCATGAGTCATGTTCGGAGCAGCTTGATTTCGTGGCTATTCGTCGCTCCGCTGGAACGCGGACAATTTGACGAGTAGACTCAATTTCGCGTCCTGCCGCCAAGCGCCGGTCCAGTCTGGAGAGAATCATGAAAGCGATCGCATTCACCCGTCCACTGCCGATTGAGACCCCGGATTCGCTGGTGGAGTTGGACCTGCCGCTACCGGAAATCGGGCCGCGTGATTTGCTCGTCAACGTACGGGCTGTTTCGGTCAATCCGGTGGATACAAAGGTGCGGGGCGCGCGCCACCAGGGCTCGGCGTCGGACGACTCCGGCAAACCGCGTGTGCTGGGCTGGGACGCCGCAGGCGTAGTGGTGGGCAAAGGCGCCACAGTCACCGTCTTCGATGTGGGCGATGAGGTTTACTACGCGGGCGCGCTGGACCGTCCCGGCTCGAATGCGGAATACCAGGC
>JASHRE010000170.1 GCA_030037515.1 Candidatus Sulfotelmatobacter sp. | reverse complement strand
TGCTTCTGCCCGCGACTTTATTGGGTCTTTATCTGATGTATACACACGCAGAAACGGAAATCCTCACTCCTGCGAGCAAAAAGGGCGAGAAGTGAACTAGGCTCCATACAACCGGTCGATCTTCGCTGCCATGATGAAATCACTCTCGCTCAGGCCGTCAATCTTGTGGGTCCACAACGTGATAGCTGCCTTGCCCCATGTCAAAAAAATGTCCGGATGATGGCCTTGTTCCTCGGCCACATCGCCGACGCGGTTGACAAAGTCGAGAGCCTGCTTGAAGTCAGGAAACGTGAACTCGCGGTGAATGTGGTGTTCACGATCGGCTGTCCATTTGGGGACGTGATGATGCAATTTTTTCAGTTCCTCACCTCCGAGCGGTGGCAGGCCGCCACGGCAGGGAACGCATTTTTTATCGGCAAGTTGTTCGGTCATAGTTTGCTCCGAATCTGAGGAAAATCCTGAGAAGCCTTGTGAGATTGTTCAGCCCGCCTGGGCAGGCTGGGCTTCCGGTTCTCGAGTTGTGATCCTGAAGTATCGCTTGAGCCAAAGCAGATATCCGAAAAATAAGACAGACGAAACCAAACTCCACCATAGAAACACGTGCGAGCGGAAGAAGGGACTGGAACTGAGCACCTGCATCTGCGCGTCGGACCACCCCAACTTCGCATAGGCTCGCATTAGGTCGGCGCGGCCGAAAGTAATCGCCATGGAAAGTAAACGCACTGGCGCGGCCACAGTCGCAATCCACCAGGCAGCAGCCTTCACCCGGAGGAAAGCCAGGGCGAGATAAGCATCCAGAACTGCAAACGCGAGAAACCATGCAACTGCGGGCGCACCGGTGAGATAGCGTCCGAAAAAGGGAAACATCGGTGCCGCAAACCCGGCGGAAAGCAGGTAAAGGGCCTGTGCGACGAGGACCACACTCGCGCCCAGCACCGGCAATGGCACACGATCGGTCCAGCGTTCGATAGGATCGCGATGGTAACAGGTTTCGGCCACGTCGTTCCTGCCATAAAAGACAACGAATGCAATCGGCACGACGATCAGGAACAGAGCGGCAAGAACGATGATGACCGTCAGAATCACCGCCATCACCGGCGCAGACAGGGCCGGGGACTCCCCGACGGCATTCTGCTGCGCATGCAAAACCGTGCGCACGGTCACGGGCAGCACTGCTGTCATTAACGCCGTGATAAGCACGCCTGTGATCAGCCAATACCACGAAATGACCAGGGTGAGGGCGCGCGCCCACCGCTTCGTCTGTACCGATCCGATGCCAAGCGTCAATAGAACGGCAGCAATCATTCCGTAAGTTGCCATGCCGGAAATGTATTGGGCAGGCCGCATGCTCGCCCCGGGAGTAAAGCGGGTCAGAAAGGCTCCCAGGGCGACCAAGGGAACCATGAGCGCGGCCAGCAATCCCAAGACGATCTGAATCACTCCGAAAACCGCCAGGCCGCTGCCGCGATCATGATATTGGGAAGTAGTGGCGACAGGCGATGCTGGCGGCGAAAACGATTCTTCAACTTTGACAGCCGAGGGGCTCGTTGATGCCGGCTCGGGAATTGATTCTGGCGACTGTTCGGCGGTCACAGCGGACTCCAGTTCGAGGGTATCTTAGCAGTTGTCCGGCCGGAAATGGCCATCCCAGCCTTAGAAATGCGCAAGGCAGACCGTATAATCCCACCTGGGGCGCTTGTGGACGGACGAATTTTGCGTTCCTGAGGGCGCTTCGATGAAACATGCCTTTGCTGCTTGCGCGCGAAAGATAGGGAAGAGGCGGACTTGATCGTTCTCGTCATTGGCGGAGCGGGGTACATTGGCAGTCATGCGTCTCGGGCTTTGCAGCGCGCCGGGCACGAAGTCATTATTTTCGACAATCTCAGCACCGGCCACGATTTTCTCGCATCAGGATTCGAGCTGATTGAGGGTGACATTCTCGACCCGTTGGTTTTGAAGCAAGTTCTGACTCGCGTCGGTGCGGTCATGCACTTCGCGGCTCACGCCAATGTGGGAGAATCGGTCACCAATCCTAGAAAATATTTTCGCAATAATGTCGAAGGCGGCCTTTCGTTGCTCAATGCGATGGGCGAAGCAGGAGTGAAGAAAATTATCTTTTCCTCGACCTGTGCCGTGTATGGCGACCCTGCGAAAGTTCCAATCGATGAGGGCATGCCGCGTCAGCCGGTGAATCCCTACGGAGTTTCCAAATTATTTTTCGAACAGGCGCTGGAATCTTACGATCGCGCGTATGGTTTACGGTTCGCCAGCCTACGATATTTCAACGCCGCCGGCGCGGATGAAAGCGGCGAAATCGGGGAGTTGCATGATCCCGAAACACACTTGATCCCTTTGGCGTTGAGCGCGGCGGCAGGCATGGGTGCGCAGCTGCAGGTCTTTGGCGCGGATTACCCCACCCCGGATGGCACGTGCATTCGGGATTACATCCACGTGAACGATCTCGCCGATGCACATGTGAAGGCGTTGGAACACCTGGTTTCCGGCCAGCCAAGCTTTGCGGTGAATCTGGGCACGGGCACGGGATATTCGGTGCAACAGGTGATTTCAGCGGTGGAACAATCAACCGGAAAAATAGTGTCGCGCCAACTCGCGCCGCGCC
>JASHRE010000169.1 GCA_030037515.1 Candidatus Sulfotelmatobacter sp. | reverse complement strand
GGCGAGGCGTGTGGCTACACATGTGGTCCGCATAGTCGAGTTCAGAATGGGGTCGTCGGCCGAAAGTCTGGCGATCGCCTGCTGGTCTGGAGGATCGGTCAGAACAGCCTTCACCAACGCGGCCTTCTCCGGCGGATAGGTCTGGGCCAGTCCTGCCAGTTCGGCGCGCGTCACCGCGTTCAGCTCGAAGGGAAAGGTATAGTGCTCCAGGCGCCCCAGCGCGTCTGCCAGGTGATAGATGGCGTTGTCGGCGGTGGGCATAGAGCTGTGCCCGCCGGGACTCAGGCTGCTCAACTGGTAATCGGCGTACAATTTCTCGGTCGCATCCACGGTGAAACCCAATAACTTGCCGTTCTCCACAACCACCCCTCCGCCATCGTGGTTGAGCACGAACTCGGCGTCCACCAGTTCGCGATGATTCTTGACAAGCCAGTCCACTCCATTGAAGGCGCCGCCTTCTTCGTCCGCGGTCAGCGCCAGAATGATGTCGCGGTCGGGCTTGTAGCCCTCTTGCTTCATGCGGATCAGGGTCGCCATCATGATGGCGTCGCCGTCCTTCATGTCCTGCGAGCCGCGTCCGTAGTAGTAGCCGTCCTTCTCTATGAACTGAAAGGGATCGGTGGTCCAGTCGCTGCGCTTGGCTTCCACCACGTCCAGGTGCCCGATGAGCAGCACAGGCTTGTGCGCGCCCGTTCCGTGCAGCCGCGCCACCATGTTGCCCTTTCGCGGATTGGGTCCCATCACAACCACGTCCTCGGCCGGAAAGCCGGCATCACGAAGACGCTTGGCCATCGCGCCGGCTGCGACGGTGGTGCTACCCACTGAATCGGTGGTATTAATCTCGACGAGTTGCTTGAAGATGTCGGTGGCTAGTTTGATGCTCTCGACATCCGCTGGCGTCGGCGAAACTGACCCGGCATTCGCTGTGACAGCCAACACCAGTGCGGCGGTCAGGCTTGTGAATGCGCACAGTGCTCTCTCGGCTAGACAATGCATTCGTTAGCTCCGTCTGTTCTAGTTCGGTACGTGCCAGTTGGGAGAATGGGGTGGGCGAAGACGCTGACCACCGCGCCTGCTCGGATCGAGCTGATGCGGCGGCCAAAGTAGACGGCGCATCGCGACGAAAGTATCCAACCCGAGAGCGTTTCCAAGGACCACGACGACGCCAATTTATCCCAAAATATAGCAGACCGGGCGAACCCGGAAAGGCCTGGTTCGGCTCGTCCAATTGCGTCACTTCACCCTCGCTTGCGCTGCGCACCACCACCCATTTGCCTGCGCGCGCCTCTCGAGGGATCCATCCAAACAGACTCACCGCTATCGTATTTTGCGTTCCGGATCCTGTTTTCGGTGCACCGGGGTGGGCCACGGCACCATCGCCGAACACCTGCACATCCATCGGCCCGCTTTCATACGACATCAGTTTATCCTCGCCGGATCGAAAATCGTGGAGAACCTTCTCCTTAGTGATAATCCTGCCGGAGGTTCCTAGGGTTGCCCAATCGTCGGCGAAGATCGGATTGAGCTTGTCGATATCGACGGCCACCATTAGGTCCCCATATCCCGTCTGCCCATCTCTCTGCGTGATTCATCTGCACGTCGATTGCGTAGCCAAGAGCCGAGAAAACGACTGGTTTCGTGGCTTCTCTTGCAAGACGGTCGTTCCGGGCACCCCTGGGGCACCCCTGGAAAACGAACCGTTACGATCTGAGAGGGCTGTAGTATATTTCCTTTCCCGAATGAAGTGCCCTGTGACTGTTCTCAGCTGTTCCTAGTGTTCGGCGTCAGACGGAGACGCTATCTTTCATTGGGAGGGTTGGTGGTGGCGAGAAAGCGAAGTGTTACGGAAACGTTTACGAAGCGATCCAAATCGCAGAAACGCGGTAGCCAAACAGCAGCCGCAGCGCCCTACCGCAACCCTGCGCTCGCAGCAGAGAAGCGGGTCAAAGATCTGCTGTCGCGGATGACCCTGGAAGAAAAGGCTGCGCAGATGCTCTGCATTTGGCAAAAGAAGCCACAGACACTGGTCGATGCCGATGGCAACTTCGATTTCGCAAAGGCAAAGCAGGCATTCAAGGACGGCCACGGACCGGGGCAAGTGGGGCGTCCGAGCGATGCGGGCGGGGGTCTAAACGCCCGCAAGATGGCGGAGACGACCAACGCGATCCAGAAGTTTTTTATCGAGCACTCGCGATTGGGTATCCCGGTCCTCTTCCATGAGGAATGCCTGCACGGGCATGCAGCCGTTGATGGAACGAGCTTCCCGCAGCCGATCGCGCTGGCCTCGACGTTTAAACCCGAGCTGATCGAAACCATTTTCACGGCCACAGCGGTGGAAGCGCGGTCCCGCGGGGCGCATCAGGCGCTCACGCCGGTGGTGGATGTGGCCCGCGATCCGCGTTGGGGACGCTGCGAAGAGACTTACGGGGAAGATCCATTCCTTGTATCGCGAATGGGGATTGCAGCGGTTCGGGGTTTTCAGGGTGACGCCAAATTCCGCGACAAGACGCGGATGATTGCAACGTTGAAGCACTGCGTCGGGCACGGGCAGCCGGAATCGGGCATGAACTGCGCCCCGGCGAATGTTTCGCTGCGAGTCTTGCGCGAAACCTTTCTGTTTACCTTCAAAGAAGCGTTGCAGAAGGGCGGCGCAATCAGCGTGATGCCATCTTATAACGAGGTTGATGGCGTGCCGTCGCACGCGAACAAGTGGCTGTTGAGGGATGTGCTTCGGAAAGAATTCGGCTTCAACGGCTACTACGTTTCCGATTACTTCGCGATCTGGGAGCTTGGGTATCGTCCCGACACTCACGGGCATTTTGTGGCGGGGGATAAAAAAGAATCCGCCAAACTGGCGGTGGAAGCCGGTGTGAACATCGAGCTGCCTGATCCGGACTGCTACCTGGAACTCGCGGGGTTGGTGAAGAAACGTGTCCTCAAGGAATCGCAACTCGACGAACTGGTTGCGCCGATGCTTTTATGGAAATTCAAGCTGGGGCTGTTCGATGATCCGTATGTCGATCCGGCGGCAGCGGAGCGTGTCGTCGGTTGCGAACAGCATCGCAACCTCGCGCGCCACTCGGCTTGCGAAGGGATCACGCTGCTGAAGAACGACGGTGGGCTGGCTCCGCTCGATTTGACGAAGTACCGTACCATAGCCGTCGTCGGTCCGAATGCAAATCGCACTTTACTGGGCGGTTACAGCGGAGTTCCCAAACATGAAGTGACCGTGCTTGAGGGCATCAAAGCGCGAGTTGGGAATCAGGCAAAGGTTCTCTACAGCGAAGGCTGCAAGATCACGATTGGCGGAAACTGGAACCAGGATGCGGTGGTTCCCGCCGATCCGGCAGAAGATCACAGGCAGATTGCAGAAGCCGTTGAAGTGGCCAAGCAGGCGGACGTGATTATTCTAGCAATCGGCGGGAACGAGCAAACGTCCCGCGAAGCCTGGGGTCTGAACCACATGGGCGACCGCGCCAGTCTTGACTTGATTGGCAGGCAGGAGGAGCTCGTCAAGGCGATGCTCGCGACCGGGAACCCGGTGATCGCGCTGCTTTATCACGGACGGCCGAACTCGATTAATCATCTGGCCGAGAATGTTCCCGTCATTTTTGAGTGCTGGTATCTGGGACAGGAGAATGGCCACGCCGTGGCCGATGTGTTGTTCGGCGATGTGAACCCCAGCGGCAAGTTACCCATAACGGTACCGCGGTCGGCGGGACATTTGCCCGTGTTCTATAACCACAAGCCGTCCGCCCGACGCGGATATCTCCTCGATGACGTGTCGCCACTTTATGCGTTTGGCTATGGCCTGAGCTATACGACCTTTGCCATCGAAAACCTCCGGCTCGAGCAGAGAACAATTCCGGCCAACGGCTCGACGCGCGTGATGGCAGACGTAACCAACACGGACAAGCGCGAGGGCGCGGAAGTGGTGCAAATGTACATCCGGGATGTCGTCAGTTCCGTCACGCGGCCGGTCAAGGAATTGAAAGGGTTCCAGAAAATCACGCTGCGCCCGGGCGAGAAGAAGACGGTTTCGTTCGAAATCACTCCCGACTTGCTCGCGTTCTACAACGTGAACATGAAATACGTGGTCGAGCCGGGCGAGTTCTTCATCATGGTCGGCAATTCATCGCGCGACCAGGACTTGAAGAAAGTCACTCTCATCGTAACGAAATAACTCGTGCACGGCATAACGAGGCACGTATGATTCAAAAACTTTCTGTTGGTGAAAAGGTCGGTTACGCGCTCGGCGACATGGCCGCCAACTTTGTTTTTCAGGCCATGCTGGCCTTGCAACTGGATTTCTACACTCATACCTTTGGTCTGACTGCAGCTCAGGCAGGAACTCTGTTTCTCGTTGTCGGGTTGGGCGTCGCTTGTTTCAATCCGGTGATGGGCATGATTGCGGACCGGACCACCAGCAAATGGGGGAAGTTCCGTCCGTGGCTGCTATGGACGGCCGTGCCGTTCGGGGTCATCAGCATCCTGACATTCTCGACCCCAGAGCTCAGCCCGGAGGCCAAGATAATCTATGCCTGGACCACTTACATCCTTCTGCGTGTGATTTATACGGTCAACAACGTGCCGTACGCGTCACTGACCGCCGTCATGACCCAGGATCCCGACGAACGTACCAGCATCTCGTCGTACCGGCAGATCGCGGCGAACGGAGCTGGATTCATCGTGCAGAGTCTGGCTGTCCTCATGGTTGCTTTTTTCGGACGCGGGAATGATGCTCGCGGTTACCAACTAACCATGGGGTTGCTGTCGGTCCTCAGCGTCGTCTTCTTCATTATCTCGTTTTTCGCGACAAAAGAGCGCATTCAGCCCGATCCACAGCAGAAGACTTCTCTCCGCCAGGACCTGTCGGACCTCTTCAGCAATCGGCCATGGATCGTGCTGTTTATGGCCACCCTGTTCTACTTCAGCGCGATTCTGGTACGCGGCAACGTCATGCTGCCGTACTTCCGGTTTGTCGCCGGCAATGCGAACCTGTTCGCCTGGTTCAACGGCTTCGGCCTGGCAGCGTTGCTTCTGGGCGTTGCATGCTCCACCGCCGTTTCCGTTCGAATTGGGAAACGTGAGTTGTTTATCGGCAGCATGATGCTGTCAGGCATCTTCAGCATGGCTCTGTACCTAATCTCGCCCCACGCCACCTACGTCATCATCTTCATCGAAGTGCTCCGCCAGTTCTCCTTCGGCCTTTCCGGTCCGATCCTGTGGGCGATGATGGGTGACGTCGCCGATTATGGCGAATGGAAGACGAGACGGCGAGCAACCGGAGCGGTGACTGGCGGCATTGTCTTTGCGTTGTGGGCGGGACTGGCTTTGGGTGGTGCGGTTGCTGGATGGCTGCTGTCGGCGTATGGACTGGTATCGGAGGCTGACCTACAGTCAGCCCACACACAGGCGGGCATTGTGCTCGCGGCGAGTGTCTACGCAGGACTATTTTTCCTCGCCACTGCAACGTGTTTGTTCTTCTATCCCCTAAGTCGCCAGAAGAACCAATCGATCGCCAACGATCTGGCGGGGCGTCGTGGGGCAGCCCCCGCGGCTGCCACGGCACAATAGGAAAACGGATGGGTAAATATTTGTGCTTTTTCGTCGCGTCTCTCGCAGTGACCTTGTATGCCCCGGCACAGAACCAATCTTGTTCCCCACCACCAACTTTGAAAGACGCCTACCAAGGTTGCTTCATGGTAGGAGCCGCGCTAAATCCCGCACAGTTTACCGGACAGGATCAGGCCGAAGACGCGATTATCAGAGCACAGTTTAACTCCATCAGTCCGGAGAATGTTTTGAAGTGGGAGGTCGTGCATCCCCAACCTGACGTGTACGACTTTGCACTGGCGGACAAGTACGTGGAATTTGGCCAGCGCAACCACATGTTCATCATTGGCCACAATCTGGTGTGGCACTCGCAGGTTCCCCCGTGGGTGTTCGAAGATGACAAGGGCACTCGGGTAAACCGCAAGGTACTGCTGCAGCGGATGCGCAACCACATCCAGACAGTTGTTGGCCGATACAAGGGCCGAATCGCGGGCTGGGATGTCGTCAATGAGGCGCTGGACGAAGATGGAACCCTGCGCAACTCACCATGGGAAAAGATCATCGGAGCCGACTACATTGAAAATGCCTTTCGCTACGCCCACCAGGCCGATCCGCAAGCGCTGCTCTATTACAACGATTACTCCCTGGAGAACGAAGCCAAGCGCCAAGGAGCGCTTGAACTGGTCAGGAAATTAAAAGCCAAGGGAGTTCCGATCTCCGGCGTTGGCCTGCAAGGTCACACAAGCCTGGCTTGGCCCAGCGCCGAGCAGATCGATACGACAATTACCGAATTTGGCAAGCTGGGCGTGAGGGTGATGATTACTGAACTCGACGTGGATGTACTCCCGAGTGCTTCTCACACCGCCGACGTTGCCTACAACGCTGCCTCCGATCCCAAACTTAATCCTTATCCGAACGGCTTGCCGGACGCGGTTCAGCAGGAATTGTCCCAGCGTTACTCAGACTTGTTCCGAACCTACGCCAAGCACTGTGGGCTCGTGACCCGCGTAACATTCTGGGGCGTCACCGATAAAGACTCATGGAAAAATAATTGGCCAGTGAAAGGCCGAACCAACTATCCGCTGCTGTTCGACCGCAACGATCGGCCGAAGCCTGCCTTCGACGCCGTCATCCAATTGGCGTTGAAGCGGGGATGCTAAGGCGGCATTGCTGGAGCGCGGCGAATTTGGGCTGATTGCCCGCCAAGCTTCTGATACGCTTTTTACACCTATGCGGCCAAACAAAACGCTGTTCTTTCTCCTGCTGACAGTCGGTGTTGTTTTCGCCCGAACTCCCAAACCCGTCGCCGACCGGCTCGCCGCGCAGAATACCCTGTTTGACGAGTTTTACGAAACAGACCTGCGCAACTTCCCGCTGCGTGCCACGGCCTATGGCGATTACCGGTACAACGATCAACTCGGCGAGTACTCGCTTGACGCCATCTACAAACGCCACCAAAGCGATGAAGAATTTCTGGCGCGCATCAAGCGAATTTCCGTCGACGGCTTCTCCGACCAGGACCAGCTTTCGCACGATCTGCTGATACGCCTGCTTGGGCAGCGGATTGCCGATTTCGATCTCAAAGAATACGAGATGCCCATCAACCAGCAGAATGGCATCCACACCAGTCTGGCTGATTTGCCGCTGTCGGTGCCGCTCGACTCAGTGAAGCACTACGAGGATTACATTTCTCGCCTGCATCAGATCCCTCGCGTGCTCACCCAAACCATCGAGGTGCTGCGCACAGGCATGAAAGACAAACTCATGCCGGTTGGCTTCATCGCCGAGAAACTGCCCGGCCAATGCGACGGCATCGTGGAGAGCGATCCATTTCTGCAGCCGACAAAGAAATTTCCCGCGGATATTTCCCCGGAAGACCAGGAGCGCCTGACGCGGGAGATCACGGATGCAATCAACCGCGATGTAATTCCCGCCTACAAATCGTTCGCCGAATTCCTGCGCAACGAGTATGCGCCGCAGGGCCGCACGACGCTTTCGATCACTTCGCTGGCAGAGGGCGAGAAACGGTATGAAAATGAAATCTATGCCCGAACCACGACGCACATGTCGCCAGACGCAATCCACCAGCTCGGATTGCGTGAAATCGAGCGCATTCAGGCCGAGATGACCGCGGTCGCCAAAAAAGCCGGCTTCGCCGATCTCGCGTCGTTCCGGGCATCGATCAAAACGAATCCCCAATATATTCCCGCTTCCGCCGAGCAGATCCTCGACGACTTCCGCCACTACATCGCGCAGATGGAACCCAAACTTCCCGAGCTGTTCACGGTTCTTCCAAAATCTCCCGTAACAGTGGAAGCGATACCAGCGTTCCAGGCTGCGGCGGCGACGCATTATGTCACCGGTACACCGGATGGCAAGCGGCCCGGCCGCGTAGTCGTTGCCACGTCAGACTTCGCTCATCGCTCCATGATTGACGATGAAGCGGTTGCATATCACGAGGGCGTTCCCGGGCATCACATGCAGCTCTCGGTACAGCAGCAGCTCCAAGGCCTGCCTCAGTTTCGGCTGCACGGGCTTGGCTTCAACGCGTACATCGAAGGCTGGGCTTTGTACGCCGAGGAACTCGGCAAGGAGGTTGGATTCTATCAGGATCCTGTTTCCGACTACGGACGCCTTTCCTCCGAGCTGTTTCGCGCTGTTCGCCTGGTCGTTGATACCGGTATTCATGCCAAGGGGTGGTCGCGCGATCAAGTGGTCGCGTTCATGCGCAACTCCGGCGCCGTCGACGAGCCCACGATTCAGGCCGAGACCGACCGCTACATTGCCTGGCCTGCTCAGGCACTCAGCTACAAGCTGGGACAGCTAAAAATCCGCGAACTGCGCGAGCGGGCGCGCCAGCAATTAGGGCCGAAGTTCGACATACGCAAGTTCCACGATGAGATCCTGAATGGAGGCACGCTGCCTCTGGATATGCTGGAAGCGCGGACCGATAAATGGATCGCCGAGGAGAAGGCGAAGTAGAACAAAAACGCAAGAGAGGCCTTCGGATGATATGGGTTGGAGGGACCCTCCTACCCGGATCCTGGCGGTTTCAGACCGAGGTACTTCATCACCATCTGCAGGTCTTTCCAAGCCTCTCCTTTTTGACGCGGATCGCGGAGAAGAAATGCAGGATGGTATGTTACTGCCAGCTTCGCGCCTTGCCACTCGCCGCTGCGCACGCCAGAAGGCATGAAATCGTAAAAGCGCCCGCGAAGTTCCGCCATGGGCGCGTTGATGGCGAGCAGATTTTTGGCGGCGACGGCTCCGAGCGCGACGATCACTTTGGGCTTGATCACGGCGATCTGCCGCATCAGAAAGGGGGAGCAGGTTTCGCATTCGTCGCGTTCAGGCGTGCGATTGCCCGGGGGGCGGCATTTAACCACGTTTGCGATGTAGACCTGTTCGCGTCGCAGGCCCATGGCCTTGATCATGTTGTTGAGCAACTGACCGGCACGGCCCACGAAAGGTTCGCCTTGCGCGTCTTCATCAGCGCCGGGGCCTTCGCCGACAAACATTAAATCGGCCTTGGGGTTCCCCACGCCGAAAACGATCTGCTTTCGGCCCTGCTTGTGCAGCTTGCAGCGCGTGCAGTCGCCGAGATCTTCGCGGATACGGTTTAAGGCGGCGACGGGATCCATGATGCTCGGCTCGGGCTCCGGCCTCAACACCTGGAAAACATTTTCATCTTCTACACGGCTTGCTGCGGCAGATTTTCTGGCGGGCATTTCCTCTCGCAACTCCGGCCGGTCTTGGTCTTCGGCGGTATCGACCGCTTCCGCGGGTTTGAAGGTCTGCGGCTCACGGCTGTAAAAATCGTAGATTCCGAGTTCGCGATAAAAGCGCACGCGCTCGGCCAGCGCGCGGCGCAATGGGAGATCGAGCGGAACTGACATTTGGAGTGAATTATATAAGGCTTTTGATGTCAATGGTTCCGAACAGTGCTGTGGCGCCACCCTCGCGTCGGCTCCACACGAAGCTTCAGCAGCGATGCCAAACACCCTCGTGACAGCCGGCAAGAAGCCAGCGCTACCATTGGACGTTCCCGGATCAGCCGCGTGTCGGAAGCAAGCAAGGGATGCTTCGAGTGCGTCCGTCGGCAAACGAGGCCTAGGACACAATTGTTAGATTTTGACCGCGGATTTCGGGTGGTCACGCAGGCGAACGATCTGATCGAGGACGCGCTGAGCTACGTCCCACTTGCCGGTTTCGGGAACGTCGATCGTTTCAAGGGAATCGCAGGTCAGAATCGTGACCGCGTTGCGATCGGAGTCGAATCCAACACCTTCCCGCGACACGTCGTTGACGACGATCATGTCGAGATTCTTTCCCGTGAGCTTCTGCCGGGCATTCTCGAGGGCATTCGAGGTTTCCGCTGCGAAGCCGACGACTAGCCGCGAGCCTTTCCGTGATGCGATCTCTTTCAGAATGTCGGCAGTCGGCTCCAGGTCCAGACTCATCGGGCCTTTGCGCTTGATCTTCTGCGAACCCGGATTTTTTGCACGATAATCAGCCACCGCCGCGGTCATGATGACGATTGTCGATTCCGGCAACAGTTCCAGAGCGGCGTTGCGCATCGCTTCTGCGGATTCGACTTGCGTTACTTCGGCGGCGGATGGAGGCTTGATCGCAGTCGGACCAGTGACGAGCAGAACCCGCGCTCCCCTGCGCAACGCAGCTTCGGCGAGGGCGTATCCCATGCGTCCGCTCGAGCGATTGCTCAAATATCGAACCGGATCAATCTTTTCGCGCGTAGGTCCGGCGGTGAGCAGTACAGTTTCGCCGCTCAGATCCTGGGAAGCTCCTAGAGCTTCGAGCGTGGCGGCGATGATGGCTTCGTTCTCGGCCAAACGGCCGGCTCCGGTCATTCCACAGGCAAGATATCCGGAACCAGGCTCAACGATTTTCACCCCGCGCTTGCGGAGAATTTCGAGGTTCGCCCGCGTCGCCGCATGGTTCCACATGTTCACGTTCATAGCGGGTGCGACCACGACCGGTGCCGTGGTGGCGAGATAGAGCGCGGTCAGGAAGTCGTTCGCGATTCCCTGCGCAAAATGCGCGAGTACGTCAGCGGTTGCCGGTGCAACCACGAGCGCATCGATCGATTGCGCGACGGCGATGTGCTCGATGGCCGATGAAATGTTGGGCTCGTGCTCTTCGCCCCGCGAGAACATGCCGGTAACAACTTTCTCTCCGGAGAGCGCCGCAAAGGTGAGGGGTCGCACAAACTCCTGCGCCGCCTCGGTCATGATGACCTGCACACGAATGCCGCGATCCTGCAGCAGGCGAACAATCTCGGCGGCCTTGTATGCCGCAATCCCGCCGGTAACGCCAAGGCCAATCTTCATAAGTGGTTAGATTGGTGATCTCCGATCATCGATCCACGGCGCGTGGAATCGAACGAGCAGAAATCAAAATTAGAACGCTATTCCGGGCCGAGCGCCTTGTCTAGGGCTTCCCCGGCCTGCTCGGCGGGCGTGCGGGTGTCGGGGATCTCCCATTTGACCTTGCCGGCGCGAATTTCATCCTGCGCGATGCGACAGGGTTTACGGGAACTGGTATCGACGACCGGCGGAGCACCGGACTGCAACTGGCGCGCACGGCGCGCAGCCACGAGAATGTACCGGTAATTGCTGTCGAAGCCTTCGATCAACTTCATAGGGACTCTCCCTTAAAAACCGAGTTTGGTCTGGTCAGTGTGGAGCGGCAGACGATTGATCTGTTGCAGAACTCCGCTTGTCGGTCGGTTCCGCGGATGATTGCTCTTCCGGTGCCAACGCCCCTTTTGCGGCGTCCCATGAGATGATACCGCGAAACCTAAGGTTGTGCAGGCGGCAGAGGCTTTCGGAAAGATTCCAAAATCGGCTTGATCCGGTCCCTCACGTTTTTCAATCGCGAGCTATCCGCCAGCTTCACCATCCTTTTTTCATCTTCTGAGAGCGTATGCGACGAGTGCTGCAGGCGCTCGGCCAGCACGATTGCTTTCAGGCTTTCGACCGACTTCTCCAGTTGGTCGTTGATCAGAATATAGTTGTACTTGTCGTACTGCTCAATCTCACCAGTGGCCGTGTCCAAACGGCGGCGGATGACCTCGTCGCGGTCTTCACCGCGCTTGCGCAGGCGCCCCTCCAGCGTCTGCCTGTCAGGCGGAAGGACGAAGATGCTCACTGCATCGGGCAATTTTTTCTGAATCTGCACCGCTCCCTGCACGTCGATGTCGAGCAACAGGTCGAGGCCGTTTTGCTCAGCTTCCTTCAGAAAGCGGCGCGCCGTGCCGTAGCAGTTGCCGAAGACATCGGCGAATTCCAGGAACTGATCGTCGCGCACCATCCGCTCGAATTCGTCGCGCGTGACAAAGTGATACTGCTTGCCATTCCGCTCGCTGCCGCGCGGAGCGCGCGTCGTGTAAGAGATGGAAAAATCCAGATCAGGGACTAATCCGAGCAGTTCGTTGACAAGGGTGGACTTCCCCGAACCCGAGGGAGCCGAAATGATGTAGACGATGGGCCTGTGCGGTGTGCTCATTCCAGGTTTTGCACCTGCTCGCGCGCCTTTTCGATTTCCGCCTTCATGGCCAGGCCGGACTCGGTGATCTTAAGCGCTTCCCCAGCCAGACCCGAGGTTTTCGAAAGCAGAGTATTCGCTTCGCGATTCATTTCCTGCAGCAGAAAATCGAGCTTCTTGCCGATTTCGCCGCCCTCGTCGAGCAAAGCAAGGAAGTGGTGCACGTGCGTTTCGAGGCGCACAATCTCTTCCTGAATGTCGCTGCGATCGACCAGCAGCGCGGCTTCCTGCAGTGCGCGTTCTTTGTCGATGCTTGCGCCTAACAGTTCCTGCAACCGTGATTGCAGACGTTCGCTATAGCTTTGCAGAACCGTACGGCGATGTTGCTGCACGGCTTTGCCTGCCTCAAGCAGATGGGACATGCGCTCGCGCAGCTCGCGTGAGATGCCGCGAGCCTCTTCTTCCCGCATCTGGTTCAAGCGGTGGAGGACCTCGGGGACCTTGGCCATGACCGCAGCTTCGAGTTCGCCATTGGCTGTATTGGGGGCATCGAGGGCGCCCGGAAGCCGAAGAACGGCGTTCAGGTCCGGCTCGGCTGCGAGGGAAAACTCAGCGGCTGCGGCGCGGAAAGCGCCGATATATCCCCCAACAATGTCGCGGTTAAGGGCGAACGTTTCACCGCCGATGCGCTCGAGCGTGAGCGTGACCTCGACGTGGCCGCGCGCCAT
>JASHRE010000168.1 GCA_030037515.1 Candidatus Sulfotelmatobacter sp. | reverse complement strand
TCGTAGGCGGAGCGCTGATCGGTTCCGTTTGCAAACGGGTTTAACTCCGCTTCATCTGCTACACTTTCGCCTCTGATTCCCTATGGCCGCTACGACTACTTTTTCTGACGCTGTATCATCTCGCGTCAGGATTCCTCAAAGAACCCTCCTGCCGGGGCTTGCGCTCTGCAGCTTTGCCGCGCTTCTGCTGGAACTTGCACTGACGCGACTGTTCTCGGTGGTTTTGTTCTATCACTTTGCCTTTCTGGCGATTTCGATTGCCTTGCTCGGTCTGGGAGCAGGTGGAGTGTTTGCGTATTTGCTGCGAGGCCAATTGGCCGAAGTTGAGACGCGTACACTGTCGTCCCGAATTTGCGTTCTCAATTCCGTGCTTGTGCTGATCGTGCTCGAAATCGTGCTGCACATTCCGGTTTCGCTCGAGGTCACCGGCAGGAACTTTTTGCGGCTGACCGCCATGTACCTGGCAGCGGCTGTTCCTTTTTTTCTGACGGGACTCCTTTTCTCGGTCATTTTTGCTCGCGAGTCCGGCTGCATCCCTAGACTTTATGCGGCCGATCTTTGCGGCGGTGCGCTGGCATGCCTGGCGATCGTTCCGTTGCTGAATTGGCTGGGAGGACCGAACGCGATTCTTTTTTCCGGCATCGCTCTAGCCATCTCCGCCATCATCTGGTCGGAATCTCAATCTCTGCGCCGGGCAGGCGTCGAGATGCTGCTGATTCTGGCCACTCTGATTGCCGCAAATCATTCCGGCCGCCTCATCGATGTGGTTTACGCCAAGGGAATGTTCCGCGATCCCGCATGGGTCGAGTTTGCGCGGTGGAACGCGATTTCACGCGTGGAAGTCGACCGGCAGGGACAAGCCAAGGCAGTGGTGATCGACGCCGACGCCTCCACATACATCATGAATGCCGATGTCGCGAAGTGGCACGAGACCGAGTGGGAACGTGATCTTATGTCTGCGCCGCCGGCTCTGGCGAATGTTCTGCGGCCGAATGGCCGGTTCGCGATCATCGGGCCGGGCGGGGGAGTTGATGTTCTACGCGCGGTGGCGAACGGAAGCCCAAATGTCACCGGCATCGAGATCAATCCCATCATCGCCACGACCATCATGCGCGAGCGCTATGCGGATTACGCACAACATCTTTACCAGCGGCCGGAGGTGCACATTCACGTCAGCGACGGCCGATCGTATCTGCGATCGACCTCCGACCGATTCGATGTGGTGCAGATGACGCTGGTCGACACCTGGGCTTCGACTGCCGCCGGCGCTTTTGCATTAAGCGAAAACAATCTGTACACGGTCGAAGCCCTTCGCGAATATTTCGAGCATTTGAATCGGGATGGAATGGTTGCCATCACTCGCTGGGAGTTCCGGCACCCGCGCGAAGCCCTGCGAGTTGTGGCCGTTGCTATGGACGCGCTCCACCGGTTGGGGGTTGCGAACCCAGCCCGACATTTCGTTGTGGCTTCGCAGGGCGACCTAAACGGCGGCGGAATTCCGGTGGTCGTGCTGGCGAAAAGGACGCCGTTCACGGCAACGGAAGAATCAGCCGTTACCGATCATCTGGCGCGCTATCCTCAACTGCATGCACTGTACTTGCCGTCTCGGCCTGGCCAGAATCCATTTTCCGCTTTGATCGCGAGCAACGATCCCTTCGCCTTTGCGCGCACTTATGCCTACAACGTCGCACCCGTCACGGATAATGCGCCGTTTTTCTTCTTCACGCTGAAACTGCCACAGATCATTCGCGAAGAGGGACTGCGCAAGGGCATCGACTGGAAAGTGAATTTGGGTGTGCTGGTTTTGCTTCTGGTGCTGGCTACATCGATCGGCGCGGTCGTGCTCTTTCTCATCTTGCCCTTAGCTCTGGGAGGGAAAGCATCATGGAACTCACCCGTGCCTTTGCTTTACTTTATTGCGATCGGCCTGGGATACATCCTGGTTGAAATCACATTCATACAGCGTTTCGTCCTGTTTTTGGGACATCCAACCTACGCATTGACGGTTGTGATCTTTCTGCTGTTGCTGTCGAGCGGCATAGGAAGTCTGACTTCGCGATTGTGGCTGCCGCAGCCAGAGATGTGCTGGATCCCTCTGGCGCTGGTGAGCGCGACGCTTGTCAGTTACGTATTCTTTCTGCCTGCGCGGCTGGCCGGCCTGGTCGGCCTGCCCTTCGCGGATCGTCTGCTGATCAGCGCGCTGCTGCTGGTTCCGCTCGGATTCGTCATGGGCATGCCGTTTCCTACTGGCTTGCGAGCGATCTCCAGTTCGCGGGTTTCGTCCTCGCTTTCGGCCGATAACACCGTCGAGTGGGCTTGGGCGATGAACGCTGCCGCCAGCGTGCTCGGATCGGTGCTGGCCATGGTCATTGCCATCCAGTTCGGCCTCAGCGCAACGCTCGCCTGCGGCGCAATGGCGTATGCATCCGCCTGGTTACTGCTTCCATACGTTCACCGGAAAACCGCTTAGGGCTGGCTGTGGTTTTGTTATGATTCTGGCGTGGGCGTGCAGCAAGGGGTGAAGGGCCATTCCGGGCTGTGGGCAAGGGCGGCAAACGGCCTGCAATTCCGTATGACAAGGGGTCACTTTGCCTAGCCAGAAGCAGCTCCGCTGGTCGCAACTGCGCGTTGGCATCACCGTAATTGTGGCGAGCGTAACGCTCGCCGTACTGCTTTTCCTGATGTCGGGAACCGCCGGCCTGTTCACTCGCCGCATTATCCTCCGTTCCTACTTCGATAATGCCGAAGGATTGCGCGGCGGCGCGCCTGTGCGATTGAGCGGCGTGGATATCGGCAACGTGACCCAGATCATGATTGTCCCAGGACGGCCGCTTACTCCGGTTGAGGTAACGATGAAAGTGAGCACGAAATACGACTACGCTCTGCGCACCGATTCGGTTAGCTCTCTGGATACGGCGGGCGTGCTGGGCGAAACCTACATCGATATCGATAGCAGCCAGGCTAAGGGTGCTTCCGCGAAAAACGGAGACGTTCTGCCAACCCAGGTGCATCCGGACTTCAACCAGGTGGTGCGCGCCAGCCAAGGCACGCTGGAAAACATAAACGCGCTGATCGAGCGCGCGGATAGCATCCTCGCATTTGCCCAGAGCGGCAAGGGATCTCTGGGGAAACTGATCTACGATCCAACGCTCTACAACCGCTTCTCTGAGACTGTGGCAGACTTCCAGAAAATCGTTCAAGAAGTCGGTAGTGGTCAAGGGAGTTTGGGCGCGCTCATCAGCCGCAACGACGCCTATGACAAGTTCATCGCGACTCTCGATAAGATGAACGCCGTGATTGACGACCTGCAAGCCGGCAAGGGCACCGCTGGGAAAATTCTCAAGGATCCAACGATGTATAACAACGCCAACGATTTCATCGCGAATCTGAAGACGATGACCGGCGATATCAATGCCGGCAAAGGAACGCTCGGCAAGCTGACCAAAGACCAGGAACTAGCCGACAAACTCGACACCACCATCACCAAACTCTCGCAACTGACCGCGCAGGTTGAAGCGGGACAGGGTACGGTCGGCAGGCTATTCAAAGACGAGAGCCTCTACAACAATGCGGACGCCATGCTGGTCGAAACTCGAGACTTGCTGAAAGCATTCCGAGAAAATCCCAAGAAATATCTCAGCATCAAGATGCACATTTTCTGACCCGCTTCGTTGTGTCGGAGTTCATTCCCCTGGAATTAACCGACTGCGCTGCCCGGCTGTGCGGCGTCGGCTTGTTCGTGGGCGTGATAACTGGAGCGCACCAGCGGCCCAGATTCCACATAACGAAAACCGAAACGCAGCGCCTCGGTCCGCAGATACGCGAATTCCTCCGGAGTGTAGAAGCGAGCGATCGGGAGATGATCCTTTGACGGTCGCAGATACTGGCCGATTGTGAGAATGTCAACACCGCGCGTTCCGAGATCACGGAAGACTTCTATCAGCTCTTCACTGGACTCACCCAGACCGACCATGACTCCACTCTTCGTCACCATTCCTGGCGAAATTTTCTTGGCCTTTTCGAGCAGCGCCAGCGTGCGTTCGTAACGGGCCCCGGAGCGAACCGCGCGGTACAGCCGCGGAACCGTTTCGGTGTTGTGATTCAGCACGTCGGGATTGGCTTCCAGCACAATCCGCAGAGATTCTTCGAGCCCCTGAAAATCGGGGATCAAAACTTCGACGCGGCAGTCCGGCGTCAGCCCACGAATCTCGCGTATGGTTTGGGTAAAAATCTTGGCGCTGCCGATATTGTCGTCATCGCGGTTCACGCTGGTGACCACAGCATGCTTCAAGCCGAGAGTCGCCACGGCTTCTGCAACGCGGCGTGGCTCATCCCAATCAATCGGCTGCGGACGTCCTTTCGGCACCGCACAAAAACCACAGCGCCGCGTGCAGATATCGCCCAGCAGCATGAACGTTGCGGTCTTATGGTTCCAGCATTCCCCGATGTTGGGGCACTGCGCCGATTCACACACAGTGTGCAGGCCTAGTCCGCGAGCCAGTCGCTTCAGATGATGGAAGTTGTCGCCAACCGGGGCTTTCGCGCGCAGCCATTGCGGCTTAGGCAGGCGCGCCGGCGGCGTGAGCTCGATCTGAACCAAGGGGCTCGTTCCAGCCATTTTTAGATTTTATCAGTTTGGGTTGCAAAGCCTTTAGTTCGGATGGCACGCGTCGTGCCCCTAACGCACGGCCTCCGTCCACTCCCGATCGGCGCGCTCCAGCATGCTTGCGCGGTCTTCTGGCAGAATCCAGCGCTGCCTGATGAGATCATCGACCGCCTTCGCGTAGCGCGCCATATAGTCGTCGCGACCGGAATAACGTTCCGCAATCGATTTGCGCGGGTCGCCGGATTTCACGCGTTCGCTCGCCGTCTTTGGAAACGGCAAATACGACGCTTCGAACGAGACGCGCTCCTCGGGCGCGCCAATGGAGGGATCGCGAAGATTCCAACTCGTGTATGTCGCCAGCGGAACGGTAATTTCGGGCAGGCGTACGCCGTCGCGTTCATTTCCATCGGCATCGATCTGCGGCACAAGAACCGGAAAGAAGGCGCCGATTTTTGGCGGCTGAATGCTCAAAATACCGTTGCGCCAATCGGGTCCGAAGTCGAGACGCTGGCCTTCGCTCGCTTCCTGCGGACGATTCACGCCAGGAATGGCGGGCAAATCATATTCAGCGAGCGGCACGAGAGTGCCGTCGGCAAACTTCGGGTAGCTGCTCGGCGGCGGAAGAGTGTTGCTGCGGACCCACGCGTCCATGTTCGCGATCATGGCGCGCCAGAAATATTTTATCGGGAGTGGAGATTGCGGCTGCTGGCCGGACAGATCTCCTTTGCCTTTCTCTGGGGGAAATGGCCCCGAGAAGTGCTGCAGGCCGGTCAAGTGATAGATGCGAACGCTATCAGAGATGGAAGCGTCCTGTTTGCCGTCCGCGCTGACGTGAATCAGGGCCGCAGCACGCCCCCAGTATTCATAAGAGGTGTTTGAGAAAAAAATGTCGGGCACGACTTTGTCGGCCTTGGCGCGGTCGAGTAATCCTGCGGTTTCGCCGGTGATTGGATCGGTTTCCGGTTCGTCTGTGAAAGGGAAAATATCGGTTGGGAAAAACACAGATGAAGTTGGCTGGGCGTCGCGCGAAGGCTGACCGAAACGATAGTTAAAGCTGCCGCGGCCGGCTCCGGCGACGTGGGCCAAAACGCCATCGAGGGCGATGCGGCCGTTTTCGTCGGCGTTGAATCCTTGATAAAGAAAATCGCGCAGAAACCTTCCGTTCTGCGAGATACCTTCGCCGTAAACACGCTCCACAGCAACGATTGCATTGGGGTCGTGTTTGGCGTACGAGGCGAAGTCGCGGATGGCGGCGAATCCTCCGCCTGCAACGACTGGATCTTTTACGAGGTACACGTATTCGTAGATTTTCCCGGGCTGAAAACCGCCGTTTAGGTGAATGGAGCGGTCGCTTGGAACCAACTTTCCAGCAACGGTTTGCGCGAATCGCCAGGACTCACGAGGGATGACAGTGCGTGGCGCATTGCGTGAGTCCCGCACGCTGAGAACATTTCTGGGATCGTCGGCGGCTGCGACAGGATATTCGGACCCCCCAATGTGCCCGAGGATGAGATGTCCGAGCGGAATCTCCTCCATCTCTTTGGCGAGCATGAGGTCGCCGCGAAGCAGGCCGGTAATCGTCTTGCCGTTTTCTTTCGCGATTGGGGCGAAGAAGCGCAATGCATCTGGACCAGCGGCGTCCCATTGCCAGCCGAGGCTGACGATGGTGAAACCGTTGCGGAGCAGCCAGGCATCCCCCGCGTTGGCAGAGACGTCCCAGTCGCCACCGTCGACCAACGCGATGATGCGGCTGTAGCCGCGGTTCGGGACCTCTAGAAGCATGGAGGAGTTGCCTTTGTGCGGATCCTTTGGACGAATGGCGATGAAATCAGAAGAGAACTCGACTTCGCCATTTTTCAAATTCACGGCACGGCTGAGATCGACAATGCGCTGATTGTGAGCGTTTGCAATCGGCAGCGAGAAGTAGATGCGTCCAGTGATGCGCTCGTAGGCACCGGAATCGCCGAAGGATTTTCCGTTGAGAACGTCGGTCCGTGAAGTAATGTCCACACGAACGACACGTGCCTGAAGGGGCGAGGAAGCAGCTAATAAGATCAGCAAAGCAACGATGAGTCGCGGGCGCATCTGCGGAAGCATAGCACGCAGATAGCGGTTATCGGCGGATGATGAGGCTGAGATGAAAAACTGTGGACTTCAGCCGCAAACCCGCGTCTCCGAAGGGCGCAATGGTGGCGCTCGAGCGTCACCGCCAAAGACTGGGAGCTCGACATCTCACCCTCGATTGCCTTGAAATGTTTCATTTGGCCAATCCTCAGCGGCGGGGGTCCAGCACATGTCAGACTGCCTTAACAAAAAGTTGTAGAAATTTCTCGGGCGAAGAGTACAGTACGTATTTCGTTCCATCCCACCTGGGGGTCTCAAACCCGTGAAACGCTTTCCTGCCTTGGCTGTCCTTTTGTTGCTCTGCACGATCGCGTCTGCACAACGACGCCAGCCCAATCAACCATCCGAGCCGAGCGTCACACCAACCGCAACCGGCGAACCGGAAGAAGAAAAATTTCCGCCAGATGCGGGCGTGGTGCCGGCACCGAAACCGGCGGCGGCGAAGTCTCCCTTTGAAGGAATGAAGTATCGGCTCGTGGGACCTTTTCGCGGCGGTCGCGTGCTGGCGGTCGCCGGTGTTCCGGGCGAGCCAGACACTTATTATTTCGGCGCAGTCGCGGGAGGTATGTGGAAGACGACCGACGGCGGCCTGAATTGGAAGCCGCTGTGGGACAAATTTCCCGAGGCTTCGCCATCGGTGGGGGCGATCGCAATCGCGCCCTCTGATCCCAACGTCATCTACGTCGGCACGGGCGAGGCGTGTATCCGCGGCAATATCGTGATGGGCAACGGTGTCTACAAGTCGACCGATGCCGGGAAAACATGGAAGTTTGTCGGGCTGCGCGATACATATTCGATCGGCCGGATGATTGTTCATCCCAAGGATGCAGACATCGTGTACGTGGCGGCCCTCGGGCATCCGTTCGGGCCAAACACGACGCGCGGCATTTTTCGGTCGCGGGATGGCGGCAAAACATGGCAGCGGATTCTCTATGTGGATGACAAGACCGGCGGAATCGACATCCAATTCGATCTGTCAAATCCCAACATTGTGTTTGCGGGCATGTGGCAGGCCGTACGCAAGCCGTGGACGATGGAATCCGGCGGCCCGGGCAGCGGACTCTACCGATCCGCCGATGGCGGCGATACGTGGACGAAGCTGACTGGGAACGGCTTGCCCGAGGGAACGATTGGGCGCATTGGCGTGGCGACCACGCCCAATCCAAATCGTATTTATGCGCTCATTGAAGCGGAAAAAGGCGGACTGTTCCGATCGGACGATGGTGGAGAAAAATGGCAGCTTGTGAATGATGATCGCCGCTATCGGCAGCGGGCTTGGTATTACACGCACGTTTTCGCTGATCCGAAAAATCCGGATGTAGTTTACATCCTGAACACGGGTGCGTATCGTTCGATCGATGGCGGCAAGACATTCACGCAGATTCGTACGCCACATGGCGACAACCATGGGTTTTGGATCGATCCAGATAATCCGAAGCGGCTGATCAACGGCAACGATGGCGGCGCGACGATCTCGACCGATTGGGGCGCGAGCTGGACGAGCCTGATGAATCAACCCACCGCGCAGTTCTATCACGTGATCGCCGACAATCGTTTTCCTTACTGGCTCTACGGCGCGCAGCAGGATAACTCCACAGTCGCGATTGCCAGCGCAAGCGCGACTGGCGGCATTGGGGTTGCCGATTTCTATGCGGTCGGCGGCGGCGAGAGCGGGTATATCGCGCCCGATCCCAAGGATCCGAACATCGTTTATGCCGGTTCTTACGGCGGCGACATTTCGCGCTATGACCATCGCACCGATGCGACGGAGATGATCAATCCGTGGCCGCGAAATCCGATTGGCTGGGGGATGGCGGAACTGGAGCATCGTTTCCAGTGGACCGAGCCCATCGTATTTTCGCTGTACGATCCGCACACGCTCTACTATGCCGGAGAGGTGCTGTTCAAAACCACGGACGAAGGCAAGAGTTGGAGGATCATTTCGCCCGACCTTACGCGCAACGACAAATCGAAGCAGCAATCTTCGGGTGGTCCGATCACGAAAGACAATACCGGCGTAGAAGTGTACGACACGATTTTTTCGGTGATCGAATCGCCGGTGCAGAAGGACCTGATCTGGGCGGGAAGCGATGATGGGTTGATTCACCTCACTCGCGACGGCGGCGGACATTGGGATGACGTCACGCCGAAGGCGATGCCGGAGTGGGGAACGGTGAGCATGATCGAAGCTTCGCCAAGCGAGGCGGGCACGGCCTATGTCGCAGTCGAGCGGCACAAGACGGACGATTTCGCGCCGTACGTCTTCAAAACTTCTGATTTCGGAAAGACCTGGACCACGCTGGTGAGGGGCATTCCGAAAGATGATTATGTGCACGCGGTGCGGGTCGACCCCAAGCGCAAAGGACTGCTGTATGCGGGCACGGAGCGCGGGGTGTACGTCAGCTTCGACGATGGAGCGAACTGGCAGCCGCTGCAATTGAATCTGCCCATGGCGCCGATCTACGATCTGATCGTGAAAAACGATGATTTGGCCGTCGCCACACATGGGCGATCGTTCTGGGTGCTCGACGATCTTTCGCCCTTGCGGCAGTGGAGTGATTCGATCACGTCGGACGATGTGCATCTGTTCACGCCGGCTGACGCAAACCATACGACGTTCTCGGGATCGTTTTTTGGCGCGGGGGGGAATGCGGGGCAGAATCCGCCGGCTGGCGCGGTGATTTATTACTACCTGAAGACCGAAATCAAGAAACCGGAAGAGAAGAAAGACGAGAAGAAGGACGAAGCCTCGAATGCTGAGGCGTCCAAAGCGAGTTCAGCTTCCTCAGCGGGGGGGAAAGCGGCCGGCAATGCCGGGACTGGCGAAGAGAAGAAAGCCGAGTCACGGGTGAAAATCGAAATTCTCGATTCGGCAGCGAAAGTGATACGCACGTATCCGCCGAAGAACGCGCCGCCTGCGGAAGGAGAAGAAAATTTCTTTTCCCGCACCCGTCCCGAGGAGATTCCCGCCCAGGCGGGGATCAATCGATTCGTCTGGGATTTGCGCTACGAAGGCACGCCGCGCATTCCGAATTCACCTCTCTGGGGAGGTTCGACGGACGGCCCAACCGCCGTGCCGGGCGACTATCAGGTGCGCCTGACGGTCGACGGAAAATCGCAGACGCAACCGCTGAAGATCGTTCCTGATCCGCGGCTGCAGGTCACGGCGGAGGATTTGAAGAAACAATTCGACCTTATGCAGCAGATTCTTGGCAAAGTCACGCAGGTGCACGATGCCGTTCGTCAGATTCGCGACGTACGCGCACAGATCTCCGCCGTGAACAAACGGCTGAAGGAAGAAAAGAATCCCAACGCGAAGGAACTGGCGGATGCCGGCGCTGCCCTCGACAAGAAAATGACCGTGGTCGAGGAGGCGCTGATTCAGACGAAAGCGAAGAGCGGACAGGATGTGCTGAATTATCCGATCCGGCTGAATAATTTGTTGGTCGCGCTGGGTGGAGTGGTTTCGAGCGCGGACGCCTCCCCTACAAAACAGGATTACGAGATGTACGACGACCTCAGCAAGCAGGCCGACGAGCAGCTCGCGAAGTGGGACGAGATCGTCAAGACGGATCTTGTGTCGTACAACCACTTGGCGCAGGAGAAGGCGGTTCCGCTGCTGGGGCTGAGTCCGGCGACGGAGAGGTGAGATGGGGCGCTGTCGTGAGTCCTAAAGCCTGCGTCGCGAGGACTCAGGCATAGGCAACGGTACCAAGAATGATCCGGCGAACGCAGGTCACAGCCCCCGTATTGAAAAGACTGTTACGCCAGCGCGATCACGTCGATCTCGACCAGCACGTCCTTCGGGAGGCGTGAGACTTCGACGGTGGAACGGGCAGGCGGCGCGGCGTTGAAGAATTTGCTGTAAACATTATTCATGGCAGGGAAGTCGTCCATGCTTTTCAAAAAAACTGTGGACCGAACCACCTTGTCCAGGCTGCTTCCGGCCGAGTCAAGAATGTGAGAGAGATTGCGGATGACGCGGTCGGTTTGAGCTGCCACGTCGCCAGCGATCACCCCCTGCGTTGCCGGATCAATGGCGATCTGGCCGGAAACGAAGACGAATCCGTTAGCCCGGATGGCTTGCGAATAGGGGCCTATCGCTTGTGGAGCATGTTTGGTCGAAATGATATCGCGCATGCCTTCAGTTCCCGTTCACAGTACTCAGTTGCCGGTAACGGCAAAGAGCTGCGGGTGACAGAGTAGCACGGCGAGGGCACTGGGTTGCGAGCACGGATTCGAAAGAAGCCGATAGTACCAGTAGGTCTGTACTCGGCTTCCAGTACCCAGTATCCACCAGGTCGACGTCGAAATAACGGACAACGTCGGGTGCAACACCAAGGTGCTCGACTCGCACGAAGCCTTTTCGTCAATGATGAAGGTGTCAGGTACAAGGTTTTGGTTTTATGACCGCTTATCCGGTCTTGCAGCCGCCTTTCGAGAGTGATCAGCCGCTTTCGTTTGTGCAACAGAAGTAACTCTAGATCTAGATTTTCTGCAATCTCTGCACTTCGTGTACGCCCGGGATTTTGCGCAGGCCGGCAATGATCTGCTCCAAGTGCTTCAGGTCTGCGATGTCGAGGACGATATCGACGCTGGCTTGGCTATTGGCAGTATGGGCGGAGATGTTGCGGATATTCGATTTGGCATCACCGATAACGCCGGTGATGTTCTTCAGCATGCCGAAGCGGTCGTCGCAATAGACGGTGAGTTTCACTGGATAAGCGGTAGGGGTGGAATCGTCGCGCGCCCATTCGACATCGATTTTCCGCTCCGGTTCGTAGAGAAGGTTCGTGACGTTGGGGCAGTTAACTGAGTGCACAGCCACGCCCTTGCCACGGGTGATGTATCCGACAATGCCTTCGCCGCGAATGGGATTGCAACATCGAGCGCGGTAAACCAGCATGTCTCCCTGACCGCGAACCGTGATGGCGTTGTGATCGCCGAAGACGCGGCGGACAACGCTGGCGATCGCTCCGGGCTGGGAAGTCAGGCCTTCCGCTTCGATGTCTCCTACGATCGTGGGCGTCGCCCCGGCCGGCAGAAGGCGCGCAAGCACCTGACGCGCAGAATATTTTCCGTAGCCGATGCCTGCCATGAGGTCTTCGACGCGGCCAAGCCCGTAGCCTGAGGCGACCTTCATCAGGTCTTCGTCTTTGATCTCCTTCAGAGCGATGCGGTATTTGCGCGCTTCTTTCTCGATCAGTTTCTTGCCGATTTCGATGGCGCGCTCGCGCTGATGGACGTTAAGCCAGTGCTTGATTTTGTTGCGCGAGCGCGACGACTTGACCAGCGCCAGCCAATCGCGGCTGGGCTTGTGTCCAGGCTGCGTCAGAATTTCGACGATGTCGCCGGAGTGTAGCTTGTGGCGCAGGGGCACCATGCGTCCGTTGACCTTGGCGCCAACGCAGGTGTGGCCGACTTCGGTGTGAATGGTGTAAGCGAAATCGATCGGGGTAGCGTCCCGAGGCAGGACAACGACTTTGCCTTTCGGCGTGAATGTGTAAACCTCTTCCGGGTAGAGATCGACCTTCAAGGTCGAAAGAAATTCGTTGGGATCACTGACGTCGCGCTGCCACTCGACCACCTGTCGCAGCCAGGCCAGCCTCTGTTCATCCTGTGCCGAGACTGGGCCGTCTTTGTATTTCCAGTGGGCGGCAATGCCCTCTTCCGCCATCTTATGCATCTCTTCGGTGCGGATCTGGATTTCGAACGGAGTGCCGTCATCGGTGATTACGGAAGTATGAAGCGACTGGTAGAAATTCGGCCGCGGCATGGCGATGAAGTCTTTGATTCGCCCGGGAACGGGCCGCCACAGGTTGTGGATGATCCCGAGCACTGCGTAACAGTCTTGCAGCGAGCGCGTGATCACGCGCATGGCGCAAAGATCGTAGACCTGATCGACTGAAATGCGCTGCTTTTGCAACTTCTTGTGAATGCTGTAAAGGCGCTTGATGCGGCTCTCGACGCGTGCCTGAATGCCGGCCTCTTTGAGCTTATCCGTGATGATCTGTTCCATCTTGGTGAGGAAGGCCTCGCCCTGTTTGCGGCGCGCATTGACTGCCTTTTCGACCTGCTCATAGCCCAAAGGATCGAGAAAACGAAAGCCGAGGTCTTCGAGTTCA
>JASHRE010000014.1 GCA_030037515.1 Candidatus Sulfotelmatobacter sp. | reverse complement strand
GCGTCGGAATTGCGCACGATGTTCTGGCCGATGCGGTTCACATATTCGGTAATCACGGGATCCTTAATCAGCTTGACCTGCGATTCGATCATTTGAGCGTACTGCCGTCCACGCGCAACCTGGGTCTCGATGGAATACCAATTCCCCACTCCACGATCGCAACCCACGTTGCGATTACCGACGGCATCCACATCGTTTTTGCCACCATCGTGTTTGATCTGGTCGTCGTCTTGGGTAGGCAACGCCGCAGGCTGCTCTGTCGGAGCATTCTGCACGTCGCCGGCTTTGGGCTGCCCCGCGTCCGGATCGCTCGTTGGAACTTGCTGTCCTGTAGATTGCGCTTGCGCCAGCATCCAGGGACTTGCGCTGAATGCCAGCACTGCCACTGCTGTTGCCAGCGATCTGTGCTGCATATAAATTCCTCCCGAAAGATTTGAAGAGATTGAGTCCAGCCAAAGAGGCAAGGAGGCGGTCGCTCATCGACCGGCCCTTTAAAGGTTGACTGAAAGTTGAATCTCTAGACTGTAGGAGGCGGACGGACACTAAGCGCGAAGGGTACGAATCGCTGTTTGGCGGTGAGGGGCTCCGCGAGCACTACTAGCTGCACCAGAACTAGCCGAGCGCTCGTCAGCTTGCATGCAGCAACAGTGTAAGCAGAATGTACGACGGCGCAGACTGTACATTGCGCCTCGTCACTGGAATTCGAGTGATGGTGGGTGGCAAAGCTGTATGCCAACAGTAGCGTCGACAATAGACACAGCCATGCTGTCCACTTTACGACTGATCGCATGAACGCTTACCCCACCGGGCTCAAGACCCAATCTACACCCGGTCTGGAAGGCTATGCAAGCACCGACGGAGCCCGCATTCCCATTCTGTATGTGGAAATGGACGGCACCGGCATTGCAGTCGTAGGCAAGGAAAGCGCAGGTCGTGCAGGGAAACAGGATGGCCAACCGGCGCACACGCGGGAAGCGAAACTAGGTTGCATCTTCACCGAGACTAGCGTCGATGACGAAGGCTATCCCGTGCGGGACGAAGCTTCGACTACGTATGTGGGCGCCATCGAGAGCTGCGAGGAATTCGGCCGACGAGTGTATGCCGAAGCCTGGCGGCGGGGTTGGGCACGTGCGGAAAAACGGGTGACATTAGGGGATGGAGCCGAATGGATCTGGAATCAGGCGGATCTGCGTTTTCTAGGGGCAATCCAAATCGTTGATCTCTATCACGCCCGCCAACCCCTGTGGGATCTGTCGGCCCAACTCTATCCCAACGTCTGGCCCGCTCAGAGACGCTGGGTGATGGTGAGGAAAGACAGAAAGACAAGTTAGATGAGGGGAGGATCGAGGCTCTAATCCGTTCCTGTCGGAGCTTTCCGCGATCGAGAAAAGTCTCCAAGATCCTGTCGCACATTTCAATGCGGCATCAATAAGGCAGTGGAAAATCTGGTTCCTGTGCGAGAAAAACGGCAGGGCATCACCGAGCGGGTTAGCCGACTCTACGACCGACTGGTAAGCGGATTCCCGGACTCAAATTGGACCATCCCCGACAACCAGCGGTGATGAGTTCTCTGGTACGGTTCTGCCATGTCGCCGCAGGAGATACCTTCACCGGCGCCCGATTACAAGCGGCAGCGGCCCAGGCGCTGGGCATACCGATCGAGAAATTCCCCCGCTCAGCGGCCTCGTTACGAATTATGGAAGCTTCGCGCTGAAGGCCTCATTGAAAAACTGCCGCGCACTCTCGGCGTTATCGGCTCCTTCCGAACGGATATCGCATCTGTCTGTTGTTTCTAAAACTCTTTGACACGCTCTACCAGTCTGTCGTTGCCGCCCTGGATGGATTGGTCACCGCCGTCGGCCTAAAGGTTGCTGCTTGATTACGTCGAAACGAGAACAGAATTCTCGTCGGGGGGCCCCGTTAACGGACTAACCCTCAAGGTCAGAAGCCGCTCAATGTCACTTTGCCGATGGCTTTCCCGCTCTCAGCGAGCGCATGGGCCTTCTTCAGGTTCTCGACGTTGATAGGGCTGAAGGTCTGCGTTTGCGTAGAGCGCAGTTCACGGCGATCGACGAGCTCCGCCACGCGGCTCAGCAGGCGCCCCTGTTCGCCCATGTCCGGTGTTTGCCACATCGAGCGTGCAAACATGAACTCCCAATGGAGCGACGCCGACTTCCGTTTGAGCGGCACCACATCGAGCGTCGCGGGGTCGTCGATCAAGCCGAGCTTTCCCTCGGGAGCCAGGACCTCGACCAGCGGCGCAAAGTTCCGCGTCGTGGCCGTGAGGCTGGCGATGTATTTGACCGGAGCCACGTACAATCCGTTTATCTGCTCAGCCAGCGGTCTGGTGTGGTCGATCACGAAGTGAGCACCCATCTGCCTTACCCAATCCACAGTTTCCGCCCGTGACGCAGTCGCAACGACGGTCAGCCCTGTGAGTCGCCGGGCCAGCTGTATCAGAATCGAGCCCACGCCGCCTGCCGCTCCGCTGACCAGCAAGGACGAGCCGGTCTCGCCTTCACGAACGCCGAGCCGGTCGAAAAGCAGTTCCCAGGCGGTGATGCTGGTCAGGGGCAATGCGGCGGCGTCCGCAAAACCGATCGATTTCGGCTTGCGTCCGACAAGC
>JASHRE010000167.1 GCA_030037515.1 Candidatus Sulfotelmatobacter sp. | reverse complement strand
GGAGTTGTTTTGTGCGAAGGCAAACGACGCCATGCCTGCACACAAGAAAAGGGAAAGCAAAGTCCGATACCAAGCAACCCGGGACATAAGAGGGACTCCTGCCAAAGAACTGTGCTGTCCTATTTTAGGCCGGGTGCCCCCTCAAAGCAAGGATTCCATGCAAGACTAAGTCCTGCCCGAAGAAGTGGTTAACGAGCACGCGACCAATCCCCTAGGAAGCGGCGGTGGCCGGGATGAGTTGCCTCTCGGGAGGGTTTTTTTCAACCCAGTTTCCTGATCCAAGCATCGACCGGAGCCGACTTCTATGCGATGGCGGGAGGCAAGCGCGTTCATTCATAATCAGTCCGTAGGATTTTTGCAAGGATTTTTGCATCCGAATGTGATAAGGGCGGCTCGAATCGGTCACTGGAAATAGGCCGAGATCGGGCTATAATGCAGGGGTCCCGTTGGCAACTCGCAAGCCTCCGTCGCATCCGGTCTAGGCCCACTTCTGACCTCCTGATTGGGGAACTTTCTCGAATCCGGGAGCGTACCAGATATGTAGGTTTCATCACCCGGGCCGGGTCTCGTCGTCACTACGGAGCCGGAACCGCTTGGGGCGAGAATCCGCATCGGGGCGGGTGAAGGAATCATGAAAAGGTGGAAGAAAATCGCAATCGGCGCGGGAGTCGCGCTCCTGCTGGTGCTGATTGTCGCTTTCACGGTTCACCAGAGCAGCAAAAACGTTGTGACTGTGCAAACCGGCAAGGTGCAGCGCGAAGACCTTACAACTGTGGTGAGCGCTTCCGGAGAGATCCGGCCAAAGACGTATGTGAACATCGGTGCGAACGCCTACGGCAAGATCACGCGCTTGTACGTGAAGGAAGGCGACAAGGTCAAGAAAGGCCAGCAGCTGGTGCAACTCGAAAATGTGCAGTCGTCGGCCGACGTAAACGCGAATCAGGCGGCGCTGCAGGCGGCGGAAACTGACGCGCTCGCCGCGGATGCGGGTCTCAAGACTTCCCAGGCTGATCGGCAGCGCGCGCAGGCTGACTATGACCGCAACAAGCTGGATTGGGATCGCGCGCAGAGTCTTTTCAAAGATGGGCTGATCGCGAAATCGGATTTCGACAGCAGGCGAGATGCATGGGCGACCGCCGAAGCCGGACTCGTGCAGGCGCAAGCGCGAGTGGCGCAAGCCGAAGCGCAAAAAGATTCCGCCGACAAGCGCGTGACGCAGGCCAGAGCGAACCTGATTCGCGTGACCGACGTGTTGCAGAAAACCAGCTACAGCGCGCCCTATGACGGAGTCGTCACGAATCTGCCGGTGCGGGAAGGTGAATCGGTGGTGATCGGAATTCAGAACGCGCTGGGCTCGACGCTCATGACGATTGCCGATATGTCGGTCATCACGGCGGAGGTGAAAGTCGACGAAACCGACATCGTGAATCTGCGGCTGGGCCAGCCCGCGGAGGTCACCATCGATGCCATACCCAATAAGTCTTTTCACGGAACGGTGACTGAGATTGGTGACAACGCGATTGTACGATCCAGTGGCGTTTCAACGTCGCAGCAAACCAGCGCCAGCGACGAGGCCAAGGATTTCAAAGTGGTGGTTACGCTGACCAACCCGCCGGACGATCTGCGGCCCGGACTTTCCACAACCGCGAAGATCACCACTGCGACTCGCAGCAACGCGCTGGCGGTTCCGATTCAGGCTCTGACCTTGCGCACGAAAGACCAGATCGAAGCGCAAAATAATCCTCCCGGATCGGTGCATGCGGCGGCACCGGCAACGGCGGATGTGGCATCCAAAAAGAAGGACGACGAAGTACAGGGCGTTTTCGTGATTCGCAGCAAGAAGGCGATTTTCGTTCCGGTCACGACGGGCATCATGGGGACCAGCGACATCGAGGTGCTGGACGGGTTGAAGCCGGGGGACGAAGTCATTACCGGCAGCTACAAGATCTTGCGGTCACTGCGGCCGGGCAGCGGCGTGAAAATTGATAATTCGGTGCCGAAGAAGGAAGACGAAGAATCGTCATAATTTTGATTCGTGGTGCAGTTCGACAAGCAAGCGAGCCGAGCTCGCGGCACTGCGGGCGGAGGACGCAGGATGACAAACAACCTGGGCTCTATTTAACTCTGCAGGCATTGCCGGCGTCTAAAAGCGAGCCGCGAAGCGACGATTTTCGCTGAGAGGAGAACTTATGGTAACCGCGGAAGTGATCAAAATGCCCGGCACCGAGGCCAGCGGCAGTCCTGAATCTTGCATGATCGCCGCCGAGGATCTCTGGAAGACTTACGATATGGGCTCCGAGCAGCAGGTGCATGCGCTGCGCGGCGTGAATCTGCGGATCCAGCGGAACGAGTATGTCGCCATCATGGGCCCCTCGGGTTCTGGTAAATCCACGTTGATGAACCTGATCGGCTGTCTCGATACTCCCTCAAAAGGCAAGTACTGGCTGAACGGGCAATTGGTGAGCGAACTGGACGACGACGAACTGGCGCGCATCCGGAACAAAGAAATTGGTTTTGTATTCCAGACGTTCAACCTGCTGGCTCGCGCCACCGCCTTGCACAATGTGGAATTGCCATTGATCTATGCCGGCGTTCCTACTGAGGAGCGCTTGGAGCGAGCGAGGAAAGCGCTTGCCGCCGTTGGCATGGAATCCCGCATGAGCCACAAACCGAATGAACTCTCGGGCGGGCAGAGACAGCGCGTCGCGATCGCGCGAGCGCTGGTCAACAATCCGTCGATCATTCTGGCCGATGAGCCGACCGGGAATCTCGATTCGCAAACGGGCATTGAAATCATGGCCTTGTTCGACCGTCTGCAGGCAGAAGGCAACACCATCATTCTGGTGACCCATGAAGGCGACATCGCCGAATACGCGCATCGGGTCATCCACATCAAAGACGGCGTAATCGCCAGCGATGAAAGCAGGCGCCGGGACCCGGGAAACTGAGTTCTCGGCAGGTCCGCCGAAAATTCACACACCGAGCACAGAGGAGCAGGAAGGGTCTGGTCTACGCGGTGTGTTTCTGTGTCTCCCCGTCATGTGTCTCGTGGGGCGAGGTCTTTGGTCGCGGCGCTCGCCCGCCACCGTGCACCTCCTATCCGGTTCTTGTTCATCGGCTCACATCTTTGCTCCGCGCTTCTTGCGGGCCTCGCCTCGCGATGACTTCACCTCCATCAGGGCTGATTGTCAAAGGGACTTTCATCCTCGAGCCGTCGACCCTGCTCGGCGCACAGGAAAAGACCTCTTTTGCAAGAGCTCTGAAACAATTCCAAGGAGCTGGCGAATGAAAACTTACGGTTGCGAACTGGCGGGCAGAGCGCTGACCGGCTTCAACCCAGCTTCGGGTGGGAGCCCATGCCGGGCAATGAAGAAGCTGTGGTCGTACATATCGCGATACATGCGCCCGGCAATTTCCGCGGCTTTCGGGCCGAAGGTCGGACGTCCGCCTTCGAGGAAAATGACGACGACGATGCGGCCGACGTCGGTATTCGCGTAGGAAGCGAACCATCCAAAGCGGGTTCCATCGTGCGAGCAGGTCCCGGTCTTTCCAAGAATCTCTTCCTCATTGAAATTCAGGCGCAGGCTACGGGCGGTTCCATATTGCACGGCACCTGCCATGCCGTCAGAAATTTCGGGAATGAGCGGAGCGATGTCGAGTTGCCGCTTCACGCGCGGCTGAAAGTCGGCCACTTCTTCCGGAGTCGTCGGGTGCTGAAGGTAATAAAGTGTGCCGCCGTTCGCGATCGCGGAAACCATCGCTCCCAGTTGCAGCGGGGTCATCGAAATGCCTTCGCCGAAGGAGCACATCTTACCGACGCCGCCCAGCTTTTCCGGAATCACTGCGTCGGGATAGGTCCCGAGTTGCTCGCCAGAGATGCCATAGCCTGCCAACTCGCCCAAGCCGTATTCATGGGCGTAATAAGCGACCTTTTCGAAACCAAGCTTGCGCCCCACCGCTTCGAAATAGGCATTATTTGAATGCGCCAGCGCGGTGGTGAGGTTCATGCGGTAATGAGCACCAACAGAAACGGGAGTCTCCTTCGAAATGAGCCCCTCGCTTAGAGCAGCGAGAGCGACCGAGAGTTTGATGGTCGAGCAAGGCTGCGCACCGCTGGAGAGCGCCAGCTTCTGATTGATCATGGCGAGAATGCGTCCGCTGGTTGGCTCGATCGCTACCACGGTTCCGTTCATGTTGCCGAGCGCGTCCAGCGCAGCCTGACGCACGATCGGATCTTCTCCGCCGGTGATGTCGCCCACGCCGATGTCCCCGGCATAGGAGCTGATATTGAAGCGTTCGTAATAGCGCCGTCGCGTCCGAACCGAGGCCGCGGTCAGATGGGCGCCGCGGCTGCGCGCCAAGTGATGAATACGGCGCCGTGTGTGGGGAGTTTCGCTAACCTTTTGTGACTTCGACTTGGAGTTCGTGGTGGTATTGATGTGCGCGGCGTAACTCGCGCTCGCCAATGAGAAAAGAACGACAAATCCCAGGAAAAGACGAAGTGCTTTCGACATCTTTTGACCACTCCCGGAGAAAAGCTAATCGCCTTGGGTGCACGAAACGGGCCAACCAGCAGGTAACTTGGACCCATTATGCCTCAACTTCGCGATAGTACGAGACTTAGAGCAATTTCAGCAACAACAAAGTTTAGTTACTGAGTAACATTAATTTCGATTTAAACCAATATGGAACAATAACATAAGCGGGAGTTACTTCAGTTCTAACTCTTTCGGTAACGCATTACCTAGTTACTGGAAAGATACTTCCCAGTGTGAAAGCATTTTCACCGCGAGTCGTGAGCCTGCAATCGTTAGCGCCGAGTTTCCGGTGCGGCGCGCGAAATACCGCAACGAGTAGCCAATCTCATTGCCACGCCAGGCCTCCACCTGCCGCGATTCCAGCACCCGTTCCGAAGTCATGCCGATCGTCCCCAGTCAGGTCTCTTCCTTCACATCACGCCGTTCCGCTTGCGCAGAAACGCGGGTACATCCAGATCGTCCTGCTCGAAATTTCCTGCCAGATTCGTCAGCATGCCGTTCGTGAGTACTCCGGCACGCACGCTTTCGAGCGAGATCGGATCGCTCACGCGATCGGTTACCTGTTCCATTCCGCCTGCAGGAGCACTATCGCTATACATGCGATCTTCCTGCACGGATGCGGGTTCCGGCGCAGACATGATGTGCTCGGGCATGTCGGGGATCGGCTCGCGGGAATCCGAAATCTCCGGAAACTCCATCGCGCTCTCATGAGCGGCAGCAAAGGAAGTGCGCACCTGCTCGTGAGTGTGCCGGCCGCTTGGGATTTCGCGAAAGCCGGTCGCAATGACGGTGATCTTCACCGCATCTTTCATCTTCTCGTCGAGCACCGCGCCAAAAATGATGTTTGCATCCTCGTGTGCCGCAGTCTGAATGATCGAACATGCCTGCTGCACTTCCGCCAATTTCAGTGACGACGAGCCCGTGATATTGATCAGTATTCCGCGAGCGCCATCGATCGCCCCCGCTTCGAGCAGCGGTGATGCGATCGCCCGCTGCGCCGCTTCAATGGTTCGGCGTGCCCCGCAGGCCGAAGCCGTGCCCATGACCGCGTATCCCATGCCCGACATGATTGTTTTTACATCGGCGAAATCGCGATTGATGATGCCGGGAATCGTGATGATGTCCGAGATTCCTTGCACGCCCTGGCGCAAAATGTCGTCGGCGATGCGGAA
>JASHRE010000166.1 GCA_030037515.1 Candidatus Sulfotelmatobacter sp. | reverse complement strand
GGATTCGCGATAGATGTTGGCAAACAAACTTTCCACCTGAACGATTGGTCCCGCGGTCGCGTAACCGGCGCCGCGCTGCACGATTCGCAGATAACGGCTGCGCGTCCATCCTTTGTAGTGATCGTCGGGAGTCTCGATCCGCGACCACTCGCCGCGTGAAACCAGCAATTGCACGTTGCTGCCGTAGATCGTTTGCGAGACGACGTCTGCCTTGTCGCTGGGCGCGGAATACATATCCGCAACCGGAACCACGACGACCTGAGTGCGGCTGACAACCGCGGAAGCTGCCTGGCATGCAAGGAACAGCAGGACAAGACTGGCGATTGAACCATGGCACGCCACACGCACGGATATGGCGAGCCTCTGCAGGGCCGAGCGCTTCCTCCTGATTGCCATGCGCAAGATCGTACTGGAAGCCGGCGCCGCGGGGCTACTCCAGCGATCGGAAATTTAGAACATCAGCCTCGCATTTTCTGCATGAAGGTAGGCGGCCATATCAGGTATAATCCGCGCCACTTTGTGCGGGAAGGGTTCGATCTCATTGAACCCAGAAACACCACAAGCGGTCGAAGAGGGAATAAGCAGGACAACTCGACCACGGGTTGGTTGCTTCGGCAGTGCTTTTGCCGCTTGTTCTCTTTTGGGAGACACGTCAATGATGCGGATTCATGAGCAGTCGATCGACAGGGTTGAGCGGTGGTGCGGATTGGGCCTTCGGACTGGGCGTCGAAATATGCGGGCCCTTGCGGTCATTGCGCTACTGGCGCTGATCGTTCCGTTCGCAGCGGCACAGTCCGCCAGCCAGCTGAATGGGAGCGTCACCGATCCATCGGGGGCGAATGTGGCCGGCGCGAAAATTACCTTGACCGAGATCGCGACTGGCCTCCAGCGCACGACCACCAGCAACGGCTCGGGGCTCTACCAGTTCCTCGACGTGCCTCCCGGCAGTTACAAGCTGGAGGCGAACGCGAAAGGATTTGCGCCGTTTCTCGCCTCCGACATCACCCTCGTCGTCAGGGTTCCGTCCACGGTCGCCATTCGTTTCAAAGTTGCGGGCACGCAGGAGTCCGTCACGGTGGAGGGCGAAGCGCCGCTCATCAATCGCACCGATGCTTCCCTCGGCAACGTCGTCGAGTCGAATCAGATATCGGAACTGCCCATCGCCGACCGCAATGTAACGTACTTGCTGAGCCTGCAACCGGGTGTGACGTACCTAGGGATCCAGTCTCAGTCGCTACAAGATACAGACACGCGGAGTGGCGCCGTCAACGGCGTGCGCAGCGATCAATCGAACGTCGAACTCGACGGCATCCAGGTGAACGATCAGAACAATGGATATGCGTTCTTCAGCATCCTCAACGTTCCGCCGGATTCTGTCGAGGAGTTCAGGGTGACCACGGCGAATTCCAACGCCGATTCCGGTTACTCGAGCGGCGCGCAGGTCGCACTAGTCACGAAGAGTGGCACCAACAAAGTTCATGGGTCAGTCTACGAGTACAACCGCAACACGATCTTCAGCGCGAACGATCCGTTTCTGAAGGCAAGCCAGTTAGAGAGTGGCGAATCGAATACAGCCGCAAAACTCTTGCGTAATGTGTTTGGAGCCAGCATCGGCGGACCGATTTTGAAGAACCGGTTCTTCTTCTTTGCCAATTATGAAGGCCGGCGCGATGCGGAAGGCACGAGTGTTTTGTCGTTCGTTCCGAGTGCGAGCCTGCGCGCCGGCAATATCGTCTACCTGTGCCAGGATACGAGCGCTTGCCCCGGGGGCACAGTCAATGGCGTGACAGTACAGCCGGGCTATAACCTGCTGACGCCGGCTGAAATCCAGCAGATGGATCCTTTGGGAATCGGAGTCAGCCAGGCGGTGCTGACAAGTGTTCTGCAGCAATATCCGCTACCGAACGAGAATGCGGGCGATGGCGTGAACATTCTCGGTTATCGCTTCGCGTCGAATGCGGATTCGAGCTATAACACCTACATCACGCGGCTCGATTATCACATCACCTCGAATGGCTCAGAAAGTCTTTTCTTCCGCGGAGAGACGCAGAATTTCAAAGAACCGCAAACACAATATTTTCCCGGGCAACCTGCGTCGACCACCCTACTCGACGACAGCAAGGGAGTAACCGTGGGTCTAACGTCTCTGCTGAGTCCGAGGGTGATCAACGATTTTCATTGGGGGTATATCCGTCAGGGGACTAAGACTGGCGGCCTTTCTCAGTATCCTGCAGTTTTCCTGAATGGTCTTACGGATCTCACTCCATTTACTCGTTCGCTCACGCGGTTTGTCCCGGTCAATCAGCTGAGCGATAACCTGAATTGGACGCACGGCAACCACACCCTGCAGTTCGGCACCGACTTGTTTATCATTCGCAACGATAGCAGCAGCACCGAGAATTCGTTCTCTGATATACAAACTAATCCCGTCTATCTTAATACTGGAGGCATCTCCAATACTCCCAGCCCGCTGAACCCTCCCAACAACAATAATCCAGCAACAAATCAGCCTTACCCTGCCGTTAACACCAACTTCGGCCCGAACTACGATGCGGCCATCGCGATCGCGATGGGAATTTTCGCCGAAGGCGACGGTATCTACAACTTCTCCCGCAATGGCACCGCCCTCGCCCAGGGCACTCCCATCAACCGCCGCTTCGCCATCAACAATTACGAGTTCTACGGGCAGGACACGTGGCACGTAAATCCCCGCCTGACGCTTACCTATGGTCTGCGCTGGATTCTGGACGCTCCACCCTATGAGACAAGCGGATATCAGGTCGCGCCCTGTGTGGAAGCGGCGGGCGGCGGCTGCACCAGTCAGAATGTCGCCGACTGGTTCAACGACACCAGGTCGCTCATGAACCAAGGCTTGCCGGCCAACAACGCCGGAGAGATTACCTTCACGCTCGGTGGTCCAGTCAATCACGGTCCGGGCTTGTGGAATTGGGACCACAGGGATTTTTCCCCACGCATCGCCGTGGCTTGGGCGCCGGATACAGGTGACGGGCGACTCGCGAAACTTCTGGGTCACAAAGATCAATTCACTTTGCGGGCTGGCTACAGCATTGTCTACGACCATTTCGGCATTCCGGTCGTGAACAGCTTTGACCAACACGGCTCCTTCGGGCTCTCCACCGATCTCGGAAATCCCGCTGGCGTCGTTTCGGTCTCGAATGCCCCGCGATTCACCTGCCTGATTCCGGGATCGTCCGGTCAGTCTTGCCTGCCCGCGCCTTGCCCATCGCTGAACGATCCGGGATGCTTGTTCGGTCCTACGCCGAGTGGCACGTTCCCGGTCACTCCCAGCAATACCGCATTTGCCATTAATTGGGGGCTGGATCAATCGGTGAAAACGCCCTACGCGCATATGTTCAACTTTTCGCTGCAGCGCCAGATCACCTCGCGATCTTCACTCCAACTTGCCTATGTAGGGAGCGTTGGGCGTCGACTGCCTATGCAGGTCGATATGGCGATGCCAGCCGATCCGACAGATCCCGCCAGCGGCATGACTTATTTCCAAGCAGCCAAGATGCTTTCTCAAGCAGCTGCCGCTAGCACGGATGTCAACACTCTCGCGCCGGTGCCGTTCTTTGAGAATTTCTTTCCTGGATGGGCAGGCACTTCGGTCCAAAGCGCTCTGGGTCAGAACAATGTGACTTGCGCAACAGGCAACCTACCCGCTAATCCCACGGCCACTCAGAATGTGTATGAACTATGGAGTTGCTATCTGCATAACGAGACATTTTCTCTGTTCGAGATGGACCTGCCGTCCTCCATCACCGGCCTGAGCCCTGCTCTTCCCAACAGCAAGTATGGCCCCTACACTTTCTTCCACGACCAGTTCGCTTCGCTCTATGCCTGGCGGAACATCGGCACGTCCAACTACAACGCATTGCAGGTTACCTATAACGTCCGCTGGGGAGCGAACCTGCAGGGGCAATTCAACTACACGTTTTCGAAGTCGCTCGATGAGGCTTCGGCGGCCGAACGCATCGGTCCATACGAAGGCACGGGAGGAACGGGCAGCGACCTGAACGGCGGAGGAATCGTGATCAACGCATGGAACCCGCTTGCTCTGCGCGGGCTCTCCG
This sequence comes from Candidatus Sulfotelmatobacter sp., assembly GCA_030037515.1. Lineage (GTDB taxonomy): Bacteria > Acidobacteriota > Terriglobia > Terriglobales > Acidobacteriaceae > Sulfotelmatobacter. The sequence continues at coordinate 1,479 of JASHRE010000166.1, read as the reverse complement.
ATTTCAACGCCTTCCACCAGGTCAACGCCAACCTCGTTTATGTGCTTCCATTCGGCAAAGGCCAAAGGCTGGCTTCCAATGCAGGCTCGGCACTTAACTACCTGATTGGAGGATGGCATGTCTCGGGTGTGTTTCGCTGGACCACCGGTCTCCCAATCAGTGTGGACAACGGTCCTGACTGGCCAACGGACTGGAACATTGAAGGCTTGGCCGAACCTAACGGACCGGCTCCGGCCGCGACCAATCCCAAGCACGCTATCGTCAACGGAGTCGATATTGGCCCGGACATTTTTCAGAATCCGGCAACGGCGATAACGGCGTTCCGCCCTGACTGGCCGGGCGAATCGGGCGTTCGCAACAACGTCATTGGTGACGGCATGTTCGATATCGACACCGGCGTTTCCAAGAATTTCTCGCTGGGCGAGCAGCGGCGGCTCGAGTTCAGTTGGCAGGCGTTCAATGCAACCAACTCTGTGCGCTACGACGTACGAGGCCCGGTCGGCAATGAAGCGCAGCCATCGCTAGGCGACTCGCCCTCTACGTTCGGCCTCTACACTTCCACCCTAACCACACCTCGCTTCATGCAGTTCGCGTTGCGCCTGGTGTTTTGAGTACGGGTTCTCAACTTGCGCCGGAGAGTCCTGAATAACTCAGGTTTCTCCCGGTATTCGTTTTCGGGGAACGGAAAGTTGCTAAGGCGTGTGCCGATTGAGCAATAGAAAAAAATGCTCCAGAACGGCCACACATTTCCCGGTGGTTTTATCGTCGAAGCCTATCTGGGCTCCAACTTGACTGAAAATTGGGGAGCTTTCCCGAGGTTCTCGCGTACCACTCGGCAAGAGGCGCGGCGTTGCTCTAGGCTGACACCAGCTTGCGCTTGGTGGGGCGTCCTCGTGGCTTGGGCATGATCCACGATACTCTGCGCCCTCGATAATTATGCAAGCTATTTATGATTCAGGAGACTAGAATCCATCTCATAAATGCTTAGCCGGGCAACAGTCGGTACAAACACTTCAGGATCGGCGACAATTCAGGAGTTGACGGCGATAAGCCCGCTTCAAAGGACAGAACCGCACCTATACAGAGAAGTCCGCCTTCTCCAACTGCTTCAACCTGTGCGCCAGCAATTCCTGTTCCCGCAGGTTCATCGTCATGGCGATGGCGCGTTGGATTTCTTCACGCGCCTCAGAGAGCCTGCCCATCTTCATCAGCAGGTCTCCGCGAACGCTGGGAAAGAGATGGTAGCCGGCTAGCGCAGAGTCACCGGCAAGGGTGGCGGCTCGGTCGAGTGCGTCGAGTCCTGCGGCTGGGCCTTGCGCCATGCCGACGGCGACTGCGCGATTGAGTGCCACGATTGGAGATGGATTGATTTCGAGCAAGGCGTCGTAGAGAACAACGATGCGCTCCCAGTCTGTCTCTTCGGCGGTGCGGGCGCGCGCGTGACAGGCGGCAATGGCTGCCTGCAACGCGTAGGGTTTC
>JASHRE010000165.1 GCA_030037515.1 Candidatus Sulfotelmatobacter sp. | reverse complement strand
GATTCATTACCTGTGAACAGTTGGTCGCAGCGCGGCGTCTTGAGTCGGTTTTGTGCTCTTGCTCAGGGGGCCAGGCGATACCTAGATCGAGGTATGCAGCGATTGTCCGTTGTTGATAACGAAAAACCTTTCTTTCTCCAGACGCGGTCACCGCAGGGACCGCGGCATAGTGTTTCCGAAAACAGATCCGATAACCGAGGCAAACAAGATGAATTGGAGAGAAAGAAATCTGCGGCGATCCGGGATGCTCGAGAGTTGTGCATTGCTGGCTTTCGTCACAGTCCTTACCGGGTGTGGCTCGTTCTTTGTCAATCCAACACTGGCCAGCATGAAAGTCAGCCCCGCCGGCCTGTTCGTGCAATCGGGGCACACGCAACAAATGACCGCGACGGCTATTTACAGCGACGGCAAGACGCAGAACCTGACTGGCGCTGCGAATTGGACCAGCAGTAGTCCCAGCGTAGCCACTGTGACAAGCAACGGCGTGGTTTCCGGACTGATCACGGGCTCCACCATGATTTCAGTTTCGTACCAGTCGGTGACTGGCAGCACTCTCGTTACCGTATCCGCGGCGCCGTTAACCTCGATTGAGGTTTCGCCGGTAACGGCAACAATCAAGACTGGGCAAACGGTGCGGTACACGGCGACTGGCACGTTTCAGGGCGGAGCGACGCAGAACGTGACCGGGAGCGTAACCTGGGCTTCGTCCGATACGAACGTGGCCACGGTATCTGGCGGCGTAGCTACGGCGAAATCAGTTTCCGGGATAAGTCAGACACAGATTTATGCGACTTCTGGCGGTATTGTGAGCCAGCCGGTGACGCTGGTTGTATATCCGCAGTGAATTGCGGGAAGTGGAACTTTTCGTACCGGCGGCATACCGGGATCAGCGAAAACCGGAAATCCCAAAACGCCGTCATTCGGGGCTTTCAAGGCCGCAGCCAAATGGAAGCTCGTCGTGGCTGTGACGCCGAAGCCATGCCGTCTCAGCCGGCGACTAAGTTTTTCCCCTACCAACGGAGCCACGGGCAGCCAAGTGGGTGAGCGAAGCCATTGGCAAAATCAAAAATTGAGCGCCTTCGGGAAACCCACTACGAAGGTGCACGGGCCGGCAAGAATTTTGCCCTCGACCGCCATACTGAGCCGCCGGTGATGCCCTCAGAAATCTCTAGTTTGGAACGACCTCCGAGGAATCCTGAAATACAGAAGTCACGTAGCGGCCGCTTGGAACCCTTATCGTTCTACCGGATAAATCGCACCATGAACTCAATGCAGCCGTTCGCCAGGAACTAAGAGCGAAAGGATTGCTCGCAGTGTCGGGGGGATCTCACCCCGCCGCATAGCGAATTCGTCAAGTTCCTGAAGCGACTGGAAAAGAAACTGCCGGTCGACCAGGAGGTGCACTTCATTCTGGATAATCACCGCACGAACAAGAACGCGACAGTTCAGCGATGGCTCAAGTCCAAAAAACACAGCCGCTTTCATTTCCATTTCACGCCCACCAGCAGTTCATGGCTCAATCAGTGGAGCGTTGGTTCGGACTCATCACCGACCGCATGAGCCGTCGCGGAACTTCAGCTTCTCCGTGTTGGATGCTCGAAAACGAGCTCGGGCTGGCAGAGGAAAACAATATCGTTTAGGCCTGAGGGGTGATCGGAGATCGAGCCATCTGAAGATACTCGTCCCGAACACTGTGGCAACCTCTAGCGCAGGAATGCGGCGAAGAGTTCGCGAAGGAGTCACGGCGAACGCTATCGCACCTGCGTTGATCGAGACGGAACATGGTGACCAGCAACCCGAATGCGAGTGCCGCCCTCATTCCAATGGCGCACTTTGGCGCGGTAGACGATGTGGCTTCGGTAGCGGTCAGGCTGGCCACGAACGGCTACATGACCAGGCGGACCATGTCAGTGAACGGCGGATGGTACACGACCTAGGCGCACCGGACGACTTTCATCTTTGCCAGTGCCAGCGGAGCCCAAGGGTCGGCTAGCAATGCAAGAGTTTGCTTTGTAATCTGCACTGCCCGGACTCTTCCACCGACTCCCGACGGTACGTTATCAGTTCCACATTCCGGACCGTGGCGCTGTGGGCACGGCATGCACGATAAATCGTTGTGGTGCTTTGCCAACGTAGTAGAACGGATAGCAAGTTACTAGCGTCAGAGCTGGTTTGCCCTTCGATTGCAGAACATTCACATTCTGGGGGCTTACAATCTGCAACCTATCGACAACATAGGTCTCCGCTCCATTTGGCTCTTCCACTTCAATGCGATCACCGACTTTTATGTTTTTTAATCCACGAAAGAAGCCATCGCGGTGTCCGGCAATGCCCACATTTCCATTTTCTCCGAAGCGGGCTGTGCTCGTAATGTGACCAACCCCCCGGTTTAGTGTGATTTCGTCAGTGCCTTCGAGCACCGGAGCCTCCACATGAATTCTAGGGATGCGCATCACCCCCAGCGGAGGCGCAAGATGCGCATTCAAACTTTCCTCGTATTGTCCAATGCGTTGTTTCGACCACGAGATGAAATCGGTAGTTGAGGCGGTTGGTTGGACAACCCGAGTCTGTTGGACGTTGTTATTAGCAGTTTCCCGTTGGAGTTCCTCAAAGTGTCGTATTGCTGCGCGGGAGAAGAGACGTTCGTGCAATTTCGCTCCTGCATAGAATGCGAGCAACGCGAAGCCCATACACAACAACGAGCGTTCCAAATATTTTTTCAATTTCATGATTGACAGGTTTCGCACATCGCACCGCTTCGCACCAGCGATACAGCGATCGATTACTGTTTCGGGATCACTGTCGCGGAGTTTAACGATTTTTGATCGAAGCACGCCAATAGCCAAATATTTCCGAGTCGGAATATCCATTTGCTGCTTTGATTTGCCGAACGTCCAATGTTGCTTCCCAGCAGACTGGAGCGGGCCCGGCCGGCGAGTTTTCTTGAAATTTCGTGAGTTCACTAAGCCATCGAAAATTTGCGCCACGCTAACACGTGCGTTTTGAGTCTCTTCGGTTTGGTGGGGTTATTGCAAATGGAGAGACAGGCGTCGGTTTAAGAAGCGAGAAGTCTCCGAGTCTCCGAAAAGGAAGTCTGGCTGCTTCGCGCTATCGCAATGAAAGGGACAGGGGCCAAACATCCTCGTCCCGAGGGCTCCAAAACCAAGTTCAAAGCACAGATGAAGAAGAAAATGAAATCGCAGAAGTTGAAAGTCGTCGTGTTCTGCCTGGCCGCGCTGGCTGCGCTGTTTGTTTCGAGCAGCGCCAAAGCCGACGCGTGGAACGTGGAACAAAGCAACCAAAATCACTTTCCCTGAGCCAGTAGAAGTCTCGAGCCACGTTCTACAAGCCGGTGCGTATTGGTTCCAACTGATGGATAGTCGTAGCCCTCGCAACATCGCAACGAAGATTGTACTAAGCTGATCATCACGATCCTTACTATTCCGAACCGTCGTGTGCAGCCAACAAGGAGACACTGTGATTAAGTTCAGTGAAAGACGCTCTGGGACTCCCGAGGCTGTTAAGGCCTGGTTCTATCCTGGAGACAACTTCGGGCAGGGATTCGTCCATCCGAAGGCTGGGGCGACTGGACTGGCTCAGAATACAAGCGAACCAGTTTTCGCTGCCGGCGACGAACAAGCTTCGGTTCCCGCGCCCGCTCTGGCCGAGGCGCCCGTGAAGGCCGCGGAACCGAGCGGTGAGGAAGTTGAAATTGCGGAAGTCCTCGCTACCGAAAGCCTTCCGGCGCCGGGGGAGTGCACTTCCCTCGCTGGCATTGCTCGGCTTGCTTGCTGTTGGTGCGGGGCTTACCCTCCGCAACGTTGTTAGCGATGTTGCATAGTTGCGCCAAGCCGTTGAAACCCTGGCGCCGGGTGCGGCCTACACGCGCTTGGGCACGCCACAAAGAAATAGCAGATTCGGCTGACTATCACTCGAGACCTAGGGGCAAACTACGTGGAAGATCCCGGAGAGCTGCATGCGTAACACCAAGTTTATCGTAGCCTCGCTGTTGTTCTTCAGTGGCCTGATGGCGCAATCGCAGCGCACGGCCAGCAAAATTGGATCGTCAGCGGTTTGGCAACTACCGCCGCAATTCATGACGGCAGCCCACGCTGCTTGTGACCCATCTTCCGCTGACCACGGCGAGTGTATGATCGGCCAAATGGCAAAAGCCGGAGCCCCGCCTGATGCCATACAGTTTGCCCGTGAACTGTACAAGGAAAGTCGTGGGCAATTCGGTGTGATGACGGGATTTCAAGACGAAGGCCCGGTTGCCTTTGCTTGGGTCACTTATCCGCTCCGAGCCAATACCAACTCTGGGTTTCTGATCCTGAATGGAAGGCCGCGCATTCTCGATGTCGAGGATCTTAGACTGCTAGATGTCAAAACAATGAAAGCGAACGGACAGTTCCAGGATCTCAAGGCACAATTCCCGAACGTCGACGTTTGGCCTGGAGATCGGGACGGGAAAATGTGGCCCAACTCACAAGTCAGTCCCGATGGCAACATTCAGTTCACTGTGAGCTATCCGCTGCGCAACGGGTGTCACGCCTGTTCTCGTGCGGGAGACGCTATTTTCAACTGGAACTTCGACGCCAAGGGGAAGTTCCTTGGAACTTCTTTTCAGGGTTTGATTGATCCACCTTTGCAGTAGGGCAAGGAGCCACCATGATTCCAGGATCTGCCACAACGGCTTTGCAATGTTCGTCCCGAGATCGAAGCGCTTGTTCTTGCCATCTATCAGTTGGCACACTTAGTTTCATAAGAGCCGAAAACCGATGCGTTGAGTATTGTTGCAAAAGCTTCGCCATGGCTCTGTGCTTCGTGCGCGGAATCGGAAAGATCGCGATGAATGGTGACTTGGTTGACTAGGCCGGCAAGTGGTTCGACATTTCACGCGGAGTGGGCTGCCAAGTTATTGCGGAACGGATAGCGTGATGCTGACCATTCCCAGGCCGACCGAAGCTTCCGCCATCAATCAGGGCATTTGAATAGTCCTCGGCTGGTAGCGCTTGGCCATCAAAAAGTGCGGTGCTGTTAATGCCGCATGTTCGGGCGAGAAGATGCCCAGCTCCAACTTGGATGCGACTGTAGAAAAGATTGATCGGGCAGTGACTCGAGCGAAAATTTAGCCCAAGCCCGACGAGCGAACCGAGTCGGCGGTCAAGGAAAATGTTCGGCGGAGGTGCCCGTGACATACAGGCAAACGGCGAAATTATTCGCCACGCAGTCGAATCGGGCAATTAAAGGTGATCGAGGCGAATGCGAGCTCGAGAGCGGTCGAGTGATTCAACTCAATGTGGCCGACAAGGATCAGAATTGGATTACCGATCGGCTCGCATATCGAGAGTCTTTGCGCGTCATAGGACGTTAATCCGCCTTCACCCGGCTACCGCGTGACCACTTTGTCATTCTGAGCGCCGATTTATGGTCCGAGGAATCTCGTGTTCGGGCGCTTCAGCGACGGCAGACTTCTCACTTCGCTCGAAATGACATTCCGTTAATTGTCACGACATTTCTGCAAACACCACTCATTCACTTACCTTTCTCTGAGTTCTCACTTTTCACCGTTCCCGAGTTTTCGGAAATCCTCAAGCGACCGGGAAGTGCAATTTCCCGCTGAGACTCGTGTTTTCAATCACTTGCCATTTGGAATGGAGGATGCATTTAGGAAAGGCGAGTTCGAGCCAGACTTTGGCAATGAAACGAAAAAAGCGAGGATGTAAGAAAGGAAGGTAGCAACATGAAATCACGAATTAAAGGTCTGCTGGCCGCCGTACTGAGTTTGGCGGTGATTTTTAACTGCGTTCCGATGAACGCAGCGGAAACTGACGCTTCCGTGCCAGTCAGAATGACGGTTACTGCCAGCGTAGCGGGCAACAAACGTATGCCCGAAATCAGCCAGCAGGACATCATTGTGAAGCAAGGCAAGCAGCGACTGAATGTGAGCGAGTGGGTCCCGGCAACAGGCCAGAATGCCGGCCTGGAACTGTTCATTCTCATCGACGACGCTTCTGATTCGAGACTGGGGACGCAGTTGGACGATCTGCGAGCATTCATTAATGCGCAGCCGTCGACGACCTCCGTGGGCGTCGGCTACATGCGCAACACGACCGTTCAGATCGCGCAGAACTTCACGACGGACCACGCGGCCGCGGCCAAAGCGCTGCGTCTTCCCCTCGGCAACGCAGGGGCGTACGGCAGTCCGTATCTGTCGGTGATCGATCTGATGAAGCGCTGGCCCGCAAGCGACAATCGGCGCGAAATTCTGATGATCACGGACGGGATCGATCGTGCGCGGCGCGGCATTCCAACCCGCGGCCTGTACACCAATCCGGATGTGGATACAGCCGCCGATGTGGCGATGCAAACCGGCACGATGATTCACACGATTTATGCGCCGGGCGTCGGCCGCTGGCAGCACAACTACTGGGAAGCGACCAATGGACAGATGGGTATCGCGAAACTGTCGGATGTGACCGGAGGCGAATCTTATTTCCTCGGCTTCGGGATGCCGGTAAGTTTTCAGCCTTACCTAGGTCAACTGCAGGAGGCTCTCGACAATCAGTATCTGTTGAGCTTTTCGGCACAGCCGGGGAAGAAAGGCCAGCTGCGTAACGTCTCGATTAACTCCGAGATCGCAGGAGTTGATCTCGGCTCTGCCGATAGCGTGTGGGTGCCGGCTGCGAGTAAGTAGCGTACTCCAATTGCGGACGGGCCCTGTTTGCGGCAGGGCCCCCTCGCAAAAGCAATCGTAGGTCGTCCGAAGGAAACTCTGGAAGAGACCCTGATCTGGCGTGCGGCGATTCAGCTGACTGCAGGTTTGTTCGGTCTGTCGCTATGGTCAACGGATTCACGCACGATTTGTTTCTCGAGTCCGGCGTGTTCCTGGTAGCGGTGAAGCCGATTCTGATGACGGGACGGCACGCCGCATCCGAGCCACGGTTAGAGATGCACTTGAAGGAAATCAAGGAAATACCAGCTAATCAGATAGCAAGGAGTTCGAGGGAAAGGCGAACTCCACAAGCTGGGCAAGCAACCGCTTTCAAAGAATCTTCTAAACAAAGGAAAAGCCATGAAAACATTCTGTGCCGTATTTACGCTACTGATCATGATCGCGTCCTCTGCTTTCGCGCAAACCAAGGAGCAAGACCGTGTGGAGAACGCAGGACAGGTCATGAAGGAAATTCTCAACATCCCAGACGACATTCCACAGAGTGTCATCGACAAGGCGGATTGTGTTGTTGTTCTGCCGTCCGTACTCAAGTTCGCTTTTGGATTTGGAGGAAGCTACGGACGAGGCGTCATGACCTGCCGTAGCGGCGAAGATTACAAAGGTCCCTGGGGAGCTCCCACGATGATGGCTGTTGAAGGCGGAAGCTTCGGACTGCAACTCGGCGGGCAGGCGACCGATTTCGTGCTGCTGCTGATGAGTCCCCGTTCAGCGCGCAGCATCCTGAACAGCAAGGTAAAACTGGGCGCGGATATTTCTGTCGCGGCGGGTCCGGTCGGACGCAATGCTTCGGCTGAAACGGATGTGACCATGCGGGCGGAAATTCTGTCCTATTCCCGGGCTCGTGGGTTGTTTGCCGGTATCTCACTTTCCGGCTCGACCCTGCGTCCCGACAATAGCGCCAACAAGAAGTTGTATGGAAGAGCTGTAAGCGCGTATGACATCGTCTTCAACAACGAAGTCAAGGCGCCGGAATCGGCGAAACTGTTGCTCAGTGAATTGAACAAAAAATCGCCGATCAATAAATCGAACGCCCAGGGAGAATAGTTATGTGGAATAAGGCACGCTCGATCCTGATCTACCTACTGGCGGTTCTGATCGGTCTGCAAGGTCTGGCGCCGGTTGTTTCGGCACAGGAAGCAATGCCCACCCCCCAGGAGCTGGACCAGCTCCTGGCTCCCGTGGCGCTTTATCCGGATGCCCTGCTTTCGCAGATCACGACGGCATCGACGAATCCGCAGGAGATTCTCGATGTCAATGCGTGGCTCCAGCAGAATCCTGGTCTGAGCGGCGCTGCGCTGACGGACGCAGCAGAAAAACGGGGATTCGATCCGGCATTTATCGCGCTGGTGAACTTCCCTCAAGTGCTGAATATGATGGCCCAGCAGGTTGAGGATTACGCCGAGATTGGCCGGGTGTTTACGGCCGATCAGGGAGCTGTTTCGGCATCGATTCAGCGCCTGCGAGCTCAGGCTTACAACGCGGGAGCGTTGCGGAGCAATGCCCAACAAACGGTAAATGTTCAACAGTCGGCAGGTCAGCCCGTCTACGTAATTCAACCGGCAAACCCGACTGTCGTCTATGTGCCGCAATATGATCCGACCGTTGTTTACGTTCGTCCTGCTCCCGCCGTGGCGGCAACTTCGCTGATCAGCTTCGGCGTGGGAATTGGAATTGGGGCGCTGGTGGTCGACCGCCCCTGGGGATGGGGCGGTTGGGGATGGAATTGGGGCGCCCGCCGCGTTTACTACAACCACGGGTACTGGGGAGGTTGGGCTAGGCCTTATCACCCGCCGCACCCCTGGTATCGCCCACGGCCGGTCGTTTGGGCGAATCGTCCTGGGTACCGTGGCAATTGGGGATACCGTCCGCCACATTATCAGCCTCCGTATCATCCAGCGCCGAGGCCGGGCCATCCCGGAAATCGTCCGCCCGCACACCGGCCGCCGGCGGGCAGGCCAGCAACCCCGCATCAACCGGCGAGACCGAATCCGCCGACAAAGCCGACGCCGGGTCGGCCGCCGGCGCAGCCGGGGCGACCCAGCGCGCCGAACAAGCCGGATCACAACAACCCTTCGCGACCGGGCCGTCCCTCAGGGCAGCCGAATAAGTCCGGACACCGAACGGTCCGGAGCGGAATCCGTCGCGGCCAAACCGGCCTGGGACTCCGAATGGAAACGAGCCTTCGCGCCCGGAGCAGACCTCTGGGAAGCCGAACGGACGGGGACGAAACAACCGGGAGAGAAGCCTTCACGGCCCGATCGGCCTGACAATAGCGGGAAGAATCCCGGCAACGGCGAGAGAGGTCCCGGCAAATTGCAATAGTTCGCGAGACCAAAGTCGCTCGAATCAGTCTCGGCGACAAGGCTAACGCTCAAGCCAGCTTGTTCTGATACTTCGGGTGCGGTTGTTTCCAGCCGCGCCCGATTTCTTGCTTTCAGCTGGTGTAGCTTCTTATCCCATTCATATCTTCAGGAAGCCAGCGCCGTATGAAAATCGTTCTCCATATTTACCTCCGCGAATTTTCGAAATCTCGTGAGGGAACTTCTATAACTTCTTGGGCGCAGTGTGACAACTTTCCGCAGATTCTCGCTCAGATTAGGCAATTTGAACGACTTACCCACTCCGTCGTTCCGAGCTAGGTTTGGTATGAGGCATGCCTTATGAAAAACCGTCGTCCAGCAAAAACTTCTAAAGAACGTGAGGAAACTCGATGATAAGCACGACCAGTAAAATCAGCGAGTCAGTTGCACAACTGCACGAAATTCATAGCGTTCGGGTCCACGAGTACGATTTGGTTCTGGGCACATTTGATGGCGCGGGCTACAACCTTACCTTTATGGGCGGCGGCGACAACAATGTTACTCATCATCACGAGAGATACG
>JASHRE010000164.1 GCA_030037515.1 Candidatus Sulfotelmatobacter sp. | reverse complement strand
CGGCTGCATGGGACTTTCTGCGCTCTACGGCACACCAGTTCCGATTCCAGATGCAATACGGCTGATTCGTGCAGCCGTCGGGCTAGGCGTCACATTCTTCGACACCGCCGAATCTTACGGCCCCTTCACCAATGAGCAGCTTGTGGGTGAGGCACTCGCGCCTATGCGCGAACAAGTCGTGATCGCGACCAAGTTCGGCTGGGAGATCGACCAGAAAACCGGGCAGCGAACTGGGCGTTTGAACAGCCGTCCTGAGCACATTCGTGTGGTTGTGGAAGCCATGCTTCAGCGCCTAAAGGTTGAAACCATCGATCTTCTATACCAGCACCGTGTAGACCCAGATGTGCCCATCGAGGACGTAGCCGGGACGGTTAAGGAACTCATCAAGCAGGGTAAGGTGAGGCATTTTGGGTTGTCGGAGGCGGCAGCGCAGACTATACGTCGTGCTCACGCGGTTCAGACGGTCAGCGCAATTCAGAGCGAGTATTCTCTTTGGACTCGCGACGTTGAGCACAATGGGGTGCTTGCTACCTGCGAGGAACTGGGCATCGGGTTCGTGCCGTGGAGTCCGTTAGGTGCTGGCTTTCTTACCGGGAAAATTGATACTCACACGAAATTCGAGCCGACAGACTTCCGCAATAACTCTCCGCGTTTCACACCAGAGGCACGTGCCGCCAATGTTGCGATTGTCGATCTACTGAAGCACGTGGGGCACAGCAAGGGAGCTAGCCCGGCGCAGATAGCACTCGCTTGGCTGCTTGCGCAGAAGCCGTGGATCGTTCCGATTCCGGGCACAACGAAATTGAATCGTATCGAAGAGAATATCGGAGCGGCTTCCGTTGAGCTAACTCCGGCAGAGTTGACAGACATCGACCAAGCAGCATCGAAGATTCAGGTGAAGGGCGCTAGGCTGCCCGAAGCAGTGCTGAAGTTTTCCAACCGCTGATCATCAACGAATGAGATTTTCGGCAAGAAAGAACTTGATCAAGCTATTGCAGCGTCGCGTACTCGGCTTTGGCTTGCTTGAGGATGGGGATGTCGGGGTCGGCGTCTTTCCAGAGGGTGAGGAAGTCTTGGTACGCCGCGAGCGCACGGACGCGAGCGGCGTCGGCGTCAGCACCCTGCGAAGTTTTCGCTTGCAAGGCATTCGCACGCGCCACGCCCAGATGTGCCAAGGCTCCCGTCCAGCAGTTCCAGACGATGCCGCTGTGATCGAGGATTTTCTGGAACTCGGCGGCGGCTTGCGTGCCTTGTCCTGCGGCAAGATACGCCTTACCACGAATGTACGTCGGGAAAAGGCAGGAAAGGCTTGGGGAGAACGTCTCCCCAAATTCGATGGGCGGCAAGGCAGATTGCAGTAATTGGATCGCTGAGTTTGTATTCTTGTGGTTCAGCGCCAGTTGTGCCTCGATTGCAGGTATCCACAGAGAGTGCAAGCGGGTGTCCAGCGGGTGACGTTTATTCACGTCTTGCGCTGCCGATTCGGCTCGTGTCGCATCGCCCACCATACCAAATGCGAGAGCGGCTTCGACCTCCACCGCCTGACTAGTGGGAAAGAGTTTCAAACCATCTGCCGCTGCGTGCGTTGCCCCGTGATCGCCTGCTGAAAACATGACCGCCAAACGAAATCTTCTCTTCGCCCCAGCCGCGTTTAATCTCGCCGAGACGACGCGCATGGTTGAGATCGCTAAAGGGATCGCGGCTCACGGGGCTGCCAGCAAGGTCTTTGACATCTCATTCATCTCTGACGGTGGTGACTTTGAACGCTTGATCGAAGGGGAAGGGTTTCTGCTCCAAAGGTGGAACCCCGGCTGACGAAAGAGAAGATCGAACACATTGCTCGCGTAGATAGAGGCGAGCGATTCGCGCCCGCATTCTCCACCGAGGAAATGATCGAGCGAGTCACTAGCGAGATGGCGCACTTGAGACAGGTCAAGCCAGCAGCCGTGATAACAGGCTCCTACTTGACGATTCCGGTGACTTGCCGGGTGCTGAAGATTCCGCTTATCTGGGTAATTCAATCCACGTGGCTTGAGCCATTCTTCGCGACCGGAGCAGGAATGACAGATGGCATTCGATCAAGGTTCCTCATACGGCTCGCGGATTTCGGTGTCCTTGGGTTCATCAATTTCTGGATACGATATGGCTTCTTAAACCCAGTCAACAGGGCGGCTAAACATTTCGATGTCGAAGGGTACAGATCAATCTTCGACTTCTGGCGCGGGGACATCACGCTCGTCGCGGAGCCTCCAGAATTTTCGGGACTGAGACTTCCGCCCGACTACTATTATGTCGGCCCTCTGATCGCAAGGGAAACTTTTCCGCTGCCACAACAGGTAACGAGCATTCCGCGAGACCTGCCGCTGATCTACTTTGCAATGGGAAGCTCTGGCACGCCGGAGATCGTCGCCAACATTCTCCAAGGTTTTGAAGGCAAGCCCTATCGTGTCATTGCTCCGATCAATTTCCGACTTCAGCAGCTTGGAGAAACCAAGATTCCATCCAATGTCATCGTGACGGATTGGCTGCCGGCACTCGAAGTGAACAGAATGACCGACCTCTCCTTATACACGGTGGGATCGGAACCGTGATGACTGCCTGCTACGCTGGGAAACCCGTGGTGGGAGTGGGAATGCAGCCTGAGCAAGTGGCAAATCTTGTCTGTTTGGTTCGGAAAGGCTTCGCTATCCGGGTGCCGAAATCGTCAAACCCTGCTCGCAAGGTGCAGGAGGCCATTCGGCTTCTGCTACAGGATGAACAAGCGAAGTGCGAGGCACAGAAATTCGCTCAAGTCATGGAGCAATGGGATGGTTCGAGAACATCCGCTGAACTATTGTTCCAGAGGTTCGGGCAATGATGACTGTCGAGCAGCATGAATTCTGATTTGTGAATCAGCAAGTGAGAGCTACCCCTCTATTGGGAGACATGCCGTCAGTCGGTCTGCCTCGGCGAGCAATTCCCGCATTGCGACTAGGGGGCGTCGGCGAGTGCTGCCGTCGTTCGCTTTGCTCAACTCGGCCAAGACTTCTTGCAACTTGGGATGAACGGCTTGGAAGTCTTTTTCTGACACGCAGCGATTTGATCACATGCGCGATTGTCGAGGAATACTGGGAAACTCCGACCACTATCGTGCCATTTCCCCATGCTGTGGTCACACGAAGTCGCAAGCGAGAGCTACACATCGCAGCGTGGACGCAGAGGCGGCGTCGGGCGATGACTGACGAGGTCGTGTTTCATGAGGGAATCCCGATAGTGCGTCGATTTGAGCCTTGCCCCGGCGAGGCTAAGGTTCCCTCATTGTGCTCGGCTTCATCGCGTTCGTTGAACAGCGTATCATCAGGGACTATGGCTAGAATCATGGCACCAATGGGTATGAGGCGGAGGCGTGGCA
>JASHRE010000013.1 GCA_030037515.1 Candidatus Sulfotelmatobacter sp. | reverse complement strand
ATTGTCTTGCACTGCAGTTGCCAGACTCTGGCGTGCCGTCTTCATTTGAGAGCGAAGTCCGGATACTGTCGTAGCTGCATTGGTGAAAACTGTCGTTGCGGTCGCCTGCTGGGCTTGCGTCAGCGATAGCAAGGTGGTGAGGAAGCTCACGCGATGTTGTGCAATCGTGGCCGGATTCGGTGGTGTATGCGTCGCCTGAGTTTGAGCGGAAAGCGAAGATGCGGCGGATGCCAGCATCAACAGAATGGTGAGTGTGGTTTTCTTCATTTTTCTTCTCCTCCAATTATGTCTAACACGTCTCCCTCAGCCTTTGCCGTCAAGAGCTAGTAAACCTTGGTAAAGAATTCTTACGGAAACTAGAGGCGAAGTCGACAATTGATCGCAGAAGTGGTTGTCCCCTAGCGAAGATGATTCAGAATGTGTCGTGAAACACAGTCAGGGACGGATGCGATGAGCCAAGTTCGAGTGGCGGGCTTTCCAATTTCGCTGGATGGATTCGAAGCAGGCCCGCCGCAGGACTCGCACAGTCCGCTCGGCGGGGTTGGGACTATGCACCTACTCTGGGATCATCCCGATCGTCCCAAGCCACGTCTCCACCAACTGAGGCCATCCAGTTATAGGAAGCCTCGTGCGCCGCAGTCCAAACGCATGACCGCCCTGCGCGTACAGATGCATCTCCACAGGAACTCCAGCGTTCTTCAGCGCAATGTAGTACGCCAACGAGTCGTTGACATTGTCTACGTGGTCATCCTCGGCCTGCACCAAGAAAGTAGGCGGTGTCTGGTGGGTGACGGGAACATCAGGATTCAACCCCAAATCTCTGTCGGCAGCCGCCGGATAATGAAGCACAAACTTTTTAGCACCTTGCTTGGCATCCCATTCCGCTGCGGCAATCGACAGGTGCCCCGGATAAATCGCTACGGCAAAATCCGGACGGCAAGTTTCTTTATCGGCGGAGTCCACGGCGGGATACAAACGCTTCTCAAAGTGCGTACTTATCGCTGCCGACAGATGCCCGCCTGAGGAAAACCCAAGCACTCCAACCTTGTGCGGGTCGATATGCCACTCCGCGGCGTGAAAGCGTACCAGCCCCATCGTCCTCTGGGCATCTTCCAACGCCATCGGTGATTCCGGATAAGGCCCTGATTTTGGATACGGCGCGGGCTTCGGATACCCCGGCTCTCCCGGCACGCGGTACTTCAACAGCACACACGTGATCCCCTTGGACGTCAGCCAGTCGCAGACCTCCGTGCCTTCCAGATCGATGGCTAGGTCCAGGTAGCCCCCGCCCGGAAATACGACGACGGCGGCGCCCCTATTCTTTCCGTTTGGCGAATAGACCGTCATGGTAGGCCGCGACACATCGCTCACGCCGACTGCCGGCTGGCCGGCAACCAGAAACTCCTTCCCGGTCGTTTTAGCGAGCTCCGGACCCGCGACAGGCTGCGCATCAGGGACTGCTCCGGGCCAAAGCGCCACTTGCATATGTCCCGGCGATGGCCGCCATGCAGATGTCTGCGCACTCAGACCGCCAGAGGCAAACACAACGCCCAAGGCAACAATTAGATGCTTCCTCATAATCACCGCAGGACCATAACGGACGATGATGGTCATTTGCCTCGTCACCTTGGCGAAGCGGTGTATGTTGCGGGAATCCGCCCAGAATTAACGACCCACTGTGGCGGCTCGGGTTCCAGCCTGCCGTCCACTTTTACGTTCAATTCTTTCGCCCAGCGATAACCCCACATCCAACCATATTGCGTGATGAACGTGTCGGGAATGCTATAGGCCGGATCCGATTGCGCGGTGACCAAGGAGACAAATTTGTACCCCTTCTTCTCAAACAGCGCTAGCACACTCTTTATCACGTCTGCGTTCAGCCGGTTGTCATGCAATAACATGACCTGAGGCGGTTCATAGCCGAGTACGCGTTTATTCAACGAAGCGTAATAGTCAATTTCTGAACTGGTGTACGCCAGATATTCCAAGCGGAATCTCTGAGCATTTCGTTTATCCTTTTCGGCCAATATTCGTAAGTAAGCATCGTTATACATGTAATCGGAGTTGTCGATCGTGCATGTCGCGAGCTTGTATCCACGCAGCGTAAGAAACGCGAAAATCGTGTCATGCTTCACTCTCGTGTCGCCGGTATGGTTCATCGGAAAACGAAAAAACTCGACCTTCCTCCCGGCTCCTTTCATCAGAGGCGCAATAATAGTCTCGCCGCGTACAATCTCGTCTTCGATCTCAGGTACCGAAAGCTGGTTGATGTCGGCGTGCGAGTAGGTATGGTTTCCTAGGTCGAGCCCTTGCCTGATCCATTCCCTCAGAATGTCCGATCCGGACTTTGATTCGGGGCTGTCGGCTCGCGTACCGATTACGAATCCGGTCACCGGCACCCTGTACTTTTTGAAAGCCATTAACAGCTTATGATTCACCTCTCGGGCGATGGCGGCATCCCCCAATGTCAGGCCGGTGCGGGTGTGGCCCGCATAGGGCAAGTCATCAACCGTGATCGCTACGGTTCGCCGTTGTGCCGATGCTTGCAAACACCACGCGAGGATGACAAGCATTAACCATCCTAGAAGCTGCATGGCGCTAGCTTACGATTGATCCAAGTATTCCCGCAATGAGTATTGGAACGAAAAACTTCCGGAGCAGATTCTTTAATCGTACCGCGCTCATTTGGCTACGCCCTGTGACTCGCGGACGGCGGCCACTCAGTACGCTCGTTGATCTTGAACTCGTGTGAAGGCAACATTCTCCCCTGCCGATACAGTATAGTGAGCGAACTCTCAGAAGGAGGTCGAATCGCCATGCCACACCTATATTTCGCCGATTCGCGATACGCAAAATGGCGTCGAGAATTTGAAGGATTCCCCGAAGCGACTTGATGCGACGAAGAAGGCATTTGAGGCAGCCGGAGGGAAACTGAAGGCAATTTACTGGACCTTGGGTCAATACGACGCGCTTGCCATCGGCGAGTTCAAGGATGATGAGGGCGGGTCTAAGAGTCAACCTGGCGGGAGCTATGCAAGGCTTTGTCCGCAGCGAGACTCTTGGCGCTTTTATAGAAGAGGAGTTCCGCAAGGTCGTGGCGTCGCTGCCCTGAGAGCGCGAATGCCGTAAGGTGGGCAAGAGGGGTTAAGTGTGCACTGACAAAGAAGACCCATGCCCGTGTTGGGCAAACCTTGTCCCTCGCGAGGCTAAGCCGCACGCTCGAACCGCCCGTCCACAATGGCCGCTCTGCCGATCCGGTCAAGCTCCTGACCAAGCTGCTTTGTTCTCTCGGCGCGATAGTGATACTCGGTGAGTTCGGAAGATGTGAGACGCGACGGCTGTCTGGAAGTTTCAATTTGATGGCCAATTAGCT
>JASHRE010000012.1 GCA_030037515.1 Candidatus Sulfotelmatobacter sp. | reverse complement strand
AGCCTTCGACCACCGCAGTTTTTCCGACGCCGGCTTCGCCCGTCAGGATGGGATTGTTTTGCCGCCGCCGCATCAGGATGTCGATGACCTGGCGGATTTCAAAGTCCCGTCCCAACACCGGGTCAATCTTTCCCGCCTTCGCCTTCTCGGTAAGATTGATGGTGAACTGCTCCAGGTTTGGAGTCTTCCCTCCCGAGCGTGGACCAGCAGGTGCAACGCCCGGCGTCGCCGCTGCGGGCCCCGCAGTCTGGGTCTGTTCATTCGAGTTCGCGACAATCGACGCGAAATCTTTGCGCAGAGCATCGGGTTGAATCTTTTGGAATTCGCGGCTTACCTCCCGCATCAGCCGGGAAAGATCGTCATTCGTCGCGAGGGCAAGAATGGTGAATCCGGTGCGGACTTGCGCAGCGCTGTAGTCGATCGAGCCGATGGTCCAGGCTTCGAGCAGCATTTTGACCAAGGTAGGGCTCAGCGCGGGCGTGCGCGCGTTGCCCGATTTCAGTTTGTCGAGCGCCCGCGCCAGCTCTGCCGAAAATCTCGAAGAATCGACCTCGAAGTGATTGAGAATCGCGGTTAGATCGTTATCAGTCGAATCGAGCAGCTTCGTCAGGTAATGCTCGATTTCGATGTCATAGTGCGTACGGGCAAGACACAGGCCTGCAGCCGCTTCGAGCGCGCTGCGCGTGGAGTCATTCAGTCTGCCGATCAGAGACTTGAGATTCATGTCGTCGTCCCCCTTCTGCTGCTTCGAGCGCGAGCACCGTGTCGTCTGCATGGCGGCTAAACGGCAAGGATTTGACCCACGAAACCCACCCCAGCCGCGGCCCGGAAATCCCCTCGGCGCCCAGGGTGCACGCCGGAACTTGGTCACGTTCGAGAATCAATTTCACTTCGAAATCCCACT
Organism: Candidatus Sulfotelmatobacter sp.; assembly: GCA_030037515.1. Lineage (GTDB taxonomy): Bacteria > Acidobacteriota > Terriglobia > Terriglobales > Acidobacteriaceae > Sulfotelmatobacter. The sequence continues at coordinate 3,478 of JASHRE010000012.1, read as the reverse complement.
CCTCGTTGGAAAAGAACCGCACCCAAGCGCACAGCGGCTGGTAAGATTTTCCGTCCAGAAGAAAATCCGCATAGCGTTCCAGACTCAGAGGGCCCAGAACGACGCGCACTCTCGATTGCTGATTCCAGACTTCGTCGCCGACCACCGCACCCAGTCCCAGTTCTTCACTCGCCGCGTTTGTGTCCGACAGGCGACACTGCGTTTCGGCATCGAGCCGGCACCAGCCTCCGGCGAACTGCTCGATCGAGACTGGAACGTCGAAGTAATCGGCGAGAATCTGCCGTAGCGCCTGGGCCGACCGCGGCTGCTGCGCCAGCAACCCGGCGTAATAAATCAAGCTGTCATCGGAGATCAGCTGCCGGTCGCGCAATCCCTCTGTGCCGAGTCCAATCAGGCTGAGCAGGTGCCGAGAAAACAGATCGCGCTCGCCCTCTTCGCAAGCCACATCGAAACGGTATTTTCTCCATGCGCCATAGAACAGTGAAATGATGCGGTGATTAAAGATATCGAGAAAATCGCGGAGCGAAGCATCCCCGGCGCGCTGCCGCTCGATGATCAGCGAGGTATACGGATTGGGCAGAGATCCCTGCGGGCCGTGCAGCCCCATGAAATTGACGGTCATCGGGACCGGGCCATCGTCTCTCCATCCCAGGCCTTGAATCTGACTGGCAGGAAAGGCGAGTGAGGGATGCGCAGCAAAACGCGCGACTTCGCTCTCCGGATGCACAAACCCACCCACCGGTGCGCGCTCTGACAAAAAACGTTCCAGCAGGCGCACCGCCTGGAAAAACTCGAACGCGAAGGGCTGGCGGCGAAGTTTCTTTTCGATCTCGGACCCGGCGTTCGGCGCAGCCGTCGCCTCCAGGGTCAGATCAGAATTGATTGTCCGGCTCTCGGTGCCCACTCTTCCAATGGCTCCTTCCGCTGGCGGCTGCGCGCCACCAACTGGCTAAAACTGTTCATCGACGCGTAAAGTCCAAGAAACTTTTCGAGCACGCTGGCGAACAGATAGGCTCCGCCACCGCTGAACTGCTCTTCATCGAATTCAATTTCGACGCGTGTGCCACGGGCAAAACCTACGCCATGTTCTGAGATCACTCGGGTAAAATGTCGGCGCGCGTCCAGCGCGCTGATCCCGCTGATTTGTTTTTTGATATCGGGCGAGTCGGAAAAATCATAGAGCTCAAGAATCTTCTGCAGCGCGGACTTTCCGTCGGTGACGATCGAGAGATGGTTCAACGAAAGATGCGACACCAAGCACCACAACGTCTTGCCATCGAGCGGTGGTCGCAGAGTACGGGTTGGCTTGTGCAATGCCACGATCCGCTTGATCGCCGCCGCCCCCGTCATTTCAAAATCTCCCGCCTCACTGCCAAACGGCAAACGCGCCACCAGATCGCGATTCGTGCACGTGCAGCGCACAGTCACGGTGTCGTAATCGAGTTCCATCGGACGCGCCGACATATCGACCAAAGACAGAAAAACGTCCGTGCCTTCGTCCCCCTTTCGATTCGAAGCCGCGCGTGTGATGTACCAATAGGCAGGGCTGTCCCCCCGCGCCGCATGCCGCTCGGAATAGAGCGGATGATAAGTCACGGCCTCATGGGTTTCAGGGTCGGTGCTGACGACCTCGTCGACAGAGTAGATTTCCATCGTTTGTCGCCGGCGCGCATCGGGAACAATGGGATACTGATAGCGCGTCTGGTCAACCAGGATCGGCTCGGCGACCTGCGAGAACAAGTTGATGATCGGCGTACACCCCAGACGCAACGTTTTCTCACTGACTGCAACCTCCAGCCGCTGATGACGGCCGTCCTGCCCGACTGACGAAATCAGAAACAGAATTTCGGCTTTGGAAGTAAGCCCGCACTTGCGCAATTCCGAAAGCCCCGAAAGGCTCATGAAGAAAAACTTTTCTGGGAAAGCGAAGTATTCCTGCAGCAGCCTGTATCCGACAAATGAACGGCGCGGATAGGGCAAAACGTCTTCCTCTTCGGCGAAGCCGCCTGGTTTGAGATTTCGCACGGATAACTCGCGCACCGTCGTTTTCGGATTCGCCGGATCGCGCAGCAGTATCCGCACACAATTTCTGCACAACAGTTCATACAGCGTATGTACGACCGCACTTTCACCATTCAAATAAATCGTGAGCGTGTCGAGATCGAGCTTCTCGAACGAAACATCTGGAAAGCATTCCAGTTCGAGCCGCAGAACCGCGGCCTCTGATGTCCGCAATGCCGGACGAAGCCGGTCCGGTGTCACCCATTGCGCCAGCGAGACCTTGCATGGCGCAAGCGTGACGTCATAGGAGGTGCGGAACTTGCAGGGCACGCCTTCGACCGGGCGCGAATAAAGAACTGTTCCCTTGGGAATTTTCAGGCTGCTCGTCAGCTTCCCGGCTTCCGGATCGGTGTTAAATTGCGCCACCGTCATCGACGGCACTGGACGCAAGTAGTGCGGATAAAGAATGTTGAGCAGAGCCTCGGTGATCTGTGGGAAATCGTCATCGATGCGCAAGTGAACCCGCGCAGCCAGCAGCGCGAATGCCTCCAAAATGCGCTCCACGTGCGGGTCTTCGCAACGATCGGGCTCGAGCAGGAGACGCGAAGCGATCTTGGGATATTTGTCGGCGAACTCGGCGCCCATCTGGCGCAAGAACGTGAGCTCGCTTTCGTAGTAATTCCTCAGCTCATTGCGCAAGGTCGTCCCCCTTGATTTCGTACTCGCCCTTGCCCAGTTCGAGAACGGTATCGAAGCGAACCGGTTCGGGCGCCGGATCCATGCACAATAATCCTTCAATGACGAACTTGAGCGTTCGATAGCTGCCTTCGACCACTTCCATCCGGACCCGCGCGCGCTTGAGGCGCGGCTCAAATAATGCGATGGCGGATTCCATGTCGCGCACCAGATCGCCGTGATCACGGCTCGATAACACCCATTTCGAAGAAACGTCGGCGAATCCGTAGTGGTAAACCGAACGCACCGTCTCAACCGCCGATTCGGGCGCGGGATCGATCGTGCGGCGCGTATTCAACAGCCACTCCAAATCGCGTTTCAAAGCCAGCTTGAGTTCCCGCACCGATTGAGCGCGCGTGAGTGGGGCTTCCGAACGGTGTTCAGGATCGCGGTCGATGAGCCGGTCCAGCACCGAGAGAGTGACCGGCCCGGTGGCATCTCGCCTGGGCATGGACTATTTCCCGTCTCCTATGGCCTGCGCCGGATCGAGCCGGCAAATGCGCTCGAAAATTTTCTGTTGCTGCGCCTTATCGGCCTGGATCTTCGTGCTCATCTTCATGAGCGTTGCCAGGGCGCTCGCCACCAACCCCGGATCTTCCCAATCGTCGAGCTTATGCGTCTCAATCGCGGCGGCGAGATCGTCGAGGATGGGTTGAGCGACGTTGGTCTTGTTGGTGGAGGCGCAAATCTCGATCAGCTGCATGCGGCGCCGAAAACGCTCGCGTCCCGAGCGCTTGCGCGC
>JASHRE010000163.1 GCA_030037515.1 Candidatus Sulfotelmatobacter sp. | reverse complement strand
AAAAGTGGGTGTGATAGTGATGTAGGGTAGGCGGAAGTTTTCGAGGGCGCGACGCACGAGCTTCTTGCAAGCCTCGGCCGAAGAGATGCGCTCGCCCATGTAGAGGTGGAGCACAGTGCCGCCCGTGTATTTCATTTGCAATTCCTCCTGCAACTCAAGAGCCTGGAAGGCATCGTCGGTGAAGCCGACGGGAAGCTGACTGGAGTTGGTGTAGTAGGGCCCGTCGGACGTGCCCGCTTGCAGAATATCCGGGAAGCGTTTCTTGTCCTCGCGCGCGAAGCGATAGGTGGTGCCCTCGGCAGGCGTGGCTTCCAGGTTGTACATGTGCCCGGTTTCTTCCTGAAAGCGGACGATGCGGGCGCGCACGTGGTCGAGGAAGCGCAAGGCCAGATCACGGCCGCGTTCAGTAGTAATGTTGTCGGCGTCCGCGCTGAAGTTGCGGATCATCTCGTTGAGGCCGTTCACACCGATGGTTGAGAAGAAGTTGCGCAGCGTATCGAGGTAACGCTTGGTGTAAGGGAAAAGGCCGTTGTCTATGTGGCGCTGGATGGTCTTACGCTTGATTTCCAGGCTGGCGCGAGAGATTTCCAATAGCTCGTCGAGACGCGCAAAGAGCGTGTTCTCGTCGCCGCGATGCAGATAACCAAGGCGAGCACAGTTGATCGTCACCACGCCGATTGAGCCGGTCTGCTCGGCTGAGCCGAACAGACCATTGCCGCGTTTGAGCAACTCGTTCAGGTCCAGTTGCAGGCGGCAGCACATCGAGCGGACCATGTTGGGCTTCAGATCGGAGTTGACGAAGTTCTGGAAATAAGGCAGACCGTACTTGGCCGTCATCTCGAACAAGAGATCGGTGTTCTCGCTCTCCCACAAAAAGTCGGGCGTGATGTTATAGGTTGGAATCGGGAAGGTGAAGACGCGCCCTTTGCCGTCGCCCGCGGTCATCACTTCGATGTAAGCGCGGTTGATTGTGTCCATTTCCGGCTGCAACTCTCCGTAGGTGAAGGGCATGGTTTCTCCGCCGATGACGGGCCGCTGTTCGCGCAGGTCTTCCGGGCAAGTCCAATCGAAGGTCAAGTTGGTAAAGGGCGTCTGCGTGCCCCAGCGCGAGGGCGCGTTCAGGTTGTAGATCAGCTCCTGAATTCCTTGACGCACTTCCGTGTAAGATAGCTTGTCCTTACGCAGGAACGGAGCCATATAAGTGTCGAAAGAACTGAAAGCCTGCGCGCCAGCCCACTCATTTTGCAGAGTGCCGAGGAAATTGACGATCTGACCAATGGCGCTCGACAGATGCTTCGGCGGTCTGGCTTCAACCTTACCGGGAACGCCGTTCAAGCCTTCGAGCAGCAACGTACGCAAAGACCATCCGGCACAGTAGCCGGCCAGCATGTCGAGGTCGTGAATGTGCAGGTCACCCTCGCGATGGGCGCGGCCGATCTCGGGCGTGTAGACGTGCGAGAGCCAGTAGTTGGCGACGACCTTGCCACTGACGTTCAGAATGAGCCCGCCGAGCGAGTAACCCTGATTAGCATTGGCATTCACGCGCCAATCGGAGCGGTCGAGATATTCGTTCATCGATGAGGCCACATCGACGATGGTGCTTTGGTCGCGGCGCAACCGGCTGCGCTGTTCGCGATAGACAATATAAGCGCGAGCGGTTGAAAAATGGTTGGCCGAAATCAGTACCTGCTCGACGACATCCTGAATTTGTTCAATGTGCGGCGAGCAGTGATGGAAGCGGTGAGCAATAACTTTCAAGGCTTGGATGGTAAGCAATTGAGCTTCCGCAGCGTCGAAGGCTCCGGTGGCTTTGCCGGCACGCTCAATAGCGAAGCGGATATTGTCTCCGTCAAAACGAACTGTGGCGCCGCTGCGCTTGATGATGGACGAAGGCGGATGAATAGTCGTGCTCGACATCGGAGTTCCCTCAAAACGGATCAGCGATGTCTCAGGAAGGGCGCTGGCAGGAAGAAGATGGCAGAGTGCCAAGGAATCTTGCAAGCGACCCGCCGGTGCACCCCGCCCGTGGACGTTCAAATGATTACGGCAGGTTTCCTGGCTCGCGGTCGCTGCGGCCATCCAACCTTCCCACCCCGAGGGGCAGTGGCATGAGCAGATGGCAGCTCGTCGCTTACAGTTGCGGGGGCAGCGTTGGCTTCGACCAACTTCCCTCTTGGCCCCAGATATTGGGCTTCCGGAGAACCGTAACGCTATAGAATGTATCGCTATTGCAAAAGCATGTCAAGCGGCTCTCGACCGGAAGTGGAAAAAAACGGCACCACAGTTGCACATGGCAGCCACGGTGTAGCGCAACGAAATCGGCTGGATCGTACTCGCAGTACGTTGACCACTATCGCGCCGCTGCTCTATAGTGAGCATACTTTACGGTGCTTGATCCCGTGATCAGGCTTAAAAGGGAATCCGGTGAGAATCCGGAACTGCCCCGCAGCGGTAAGCAGGAACGAACGCTCCGATAGAAGCACTGGTTCAGCCATGAACTGGGAAGCTGGAGCAAATAGGAAGCCTGCAAGTCCGAAGACCTGCCGAAAAGCGTGCCTGGAATAGGCATGCAATGCACACGCCTCCGAGGGGAAGGCTGGGTGTTGCGGGTTTTGGCGCCGCCACATTCTCTGACTTCACTTTTGGAAACCCGACGAGGTGCCTGGTCGTGTTTGAGCACCGTGTTGCCTTTGATTAGTTTTGCGGGCGCATTCGTGCTTTCTAGGGGCTGTTTGTGTCTGGCAAGAGATTTGTGTCTGGGTACAAACTTTGGGGCAATGCTCTACATATTCGAGGAGTGAAGAATGAGTTTGACGGCCGCACGGAATCTTGGCTTCCCCCGCATGGGCAAGCAACGTGAATTGAAGTTTGCTCTGGAAAGCTTCTGGAGTGGGAAATCCGATGAAGCAACGCTTCTCCAAACCGCAAGCGATCTGCGCCGAAAGCACTGGCAGTTGCAACTCGATGTAGGAATCTCGGTTCCTCCCTCGAACGATTTCTCTCTTTACGACCACGTGCTCGACATGGCTATAACGGTAGGTGCCATCCCCGGCCGCTTTACTAATGACGAAACTCAAGTCGGCCTGAGTACCTACTTCGCTATGGCACGCGGAGCAAAGGGCACACCCGCGCTTGAAATGACGAAATGGTTCGATACCAACTACCACTATGTTGTTCCCGAGTTCGAAGCGGGGCAGCAATACTCACTGCACTCGACCAAAGTAATTGACGAATTTCTGGAAGCGAAGGCGCTGGGCATTGCGACCCGCCCGGTTGTGTTGGGGCCAGTTTCGTTCGTCCTGCTTGGTAAGCCGACCGACTCCAGCGCGACTCGCCCGCTGGTCTTAAAACAGATCCTGCCCATTTATAAGGCGCTGCTGCAGCGCCTGTTTGCCGAAGGGGCGGAGTGGATACAACTTGACGAGCCTTGCCTATGCCTCGATCTCGACTCCACGGCAGAATCGATGTATCGCGATG
>JASHRE010000162.1 GCA_030037515.1 Candidatus Sulfotelmatobacter sp. | reverse complement strand
CGGCCTCGGCCGCAACGTTCTCGTCGCCTTCATGCCGTGGCGCGGCTACAACTTCGAAGACGCGATCCTGGTCTCCGAGAAGATGGTGAAAGAGGACTACTACACTTCGCTTCACATCGAGGAGTTCGAGATCGAAGCGCGCGACACGAAGCTCGGTCCGGAGGAAGTCACGCGCGACATTCCAAACGTCAGCGAATCGATGCTGCGCAATCTGGACGAAGCCGGCGTCATTCGGATTGGCGCGAGCGTAAAGCAGGGAGACATTTTGGTCGGCAAGGTAACGCCCAAGGGCGAGACACAGCTCACGCCGGAAGAAAAACTGCTGCGCGCGATCTTCGGCGAAAAGGCGGGCGACGTGCGCGATGCGTCGCTCTACTGCCCGCCGGGCATCGAAGGCGTGATCGTAGACGTGAAGATCTTCTCGCGCAAGGGCCAGGAGAAAGACGAGCGCGCGAAGGCCATCGAGGCATCGCAGATTGCGAAATTGGAAAAGAATCTTTCGGATGAAATCCGAATTCTGACCGACGAGCGGTTGAAACGTCTCGAAAACATTCTCGGGGGCAAGGAAGTGCAAGCCGACCTGCACGACGAGCGGACCAACAAGCGCCTGCTGACCAAGGGGACGATCCTGACGCGCGAAGAAATCGAGCGCATCTCGACCCGCAACCTGAAACGCATCAAGTATGCGGACAAGGATCCGCGGGTAAATGAGCAGATCGACGAGATCGAAGAAATGACTTCGCGTCAGATCGATGTGCTCAAGAAGATCGTCAACGAGAAGAAGGACAAACTCACAAAGGGCGACGAACTGCCGCCAGGCGTGATCAAGCTGGTCAAAGTCTACATCGCCATGAAGCGCAAGCTGAGCGTGGGAGACAAGATGGCCGGCCGTCACGGCAACAAGGGCGTGATCGCCCGCATTCTGCCCGAAGAGGATATGCCTTACCTCGAAGACGGAACCCCGGTCGAGATCGTCCTCAACCCGCTCGGCGTGCCTTCCCGTATGAACGTGGGACAGATTCTCGAAACCCACCTCGGATGGGCAGGCTACGAACTAGGCGAGAAGATCTCCCAGCTCTTGAAAGAGAACACGAAGACGGAGGCGATCCGCCGCGAGTTGAAAGCACTGTTCAAAGACTCGCAGCTCGCCGACACGATTGCCGACATGCACGATGAAGAACTGGAAAAGATCGCTCCGACGCTTGCGCATGGTGTGTTCATGGGATCGCCGGTGTTCGACGGATCGAAGGAAGGCGAAATCAAGGCGCTGCTCGAACACGCCGGTCTGCCGACTTCCGGCAAGACAACCTTGTACGACGGCATGACGGGCGAGAAGTTCGAACAGCCGGTCACGGTCGGCTACATCTACATGCTGAAGCTGTCGCACCTGGTGGACGACAAGATTCACGCGCGCTCCATCGGGCCGTACTCGCTGATCACGCAGCAACCGCTGGGAGGTAAGGCGCAGTTCGGCGGACAGCGTTTCGGAGAAATGGAAGTCTGGGCGCTCGAAGCCTACGGCGCGGCTTTCATCCTGCAGGAACTGCTGACGGCGAAGTCTGACGACGTGTATGGCCGCACGAAGATTTACGAGGCCATTGTTAAGGGCGAGGCCGCCATGGAGCCCGGTGTGCCGGAATCGTTTAACGTGCTGATCCGCGAATTACAGTCGCTGTGCCTCGATGTGGAGTTGATTAAGGCAGCAGAGAAGAAGCCGACCGCAAGCGCGGCAGCAGATTAACTGCAGTTGCCACCACCCGATACCCAGTCGCCAGTTTGGCTGGGCAGGTGTACTGGCCGCGGCGAAGAGAGATCTAAAAACAGATTTAGAAAAGAACGTTTCTCGGAACCTATCGCTCTCGGGTCCGGCGAAACATGAAATCAGCAGAACTGGGTACTGGCAACTGGGTACTGGGTACTGCCTTCGAGAGCAGGAAGCGGAGGAACACCTTGTTTCGTTCGAGCCCATTTGAAATGGCAAATGTGATCGCGGACTTTGATGCCATACGCATCTCGCTGGCCTCTCCGGAAAAGATCCGGAGCTGGTCGCATGGCGAAGTCACGAAGCCCGAGACCATCAACTACCGTACCTTCAAACCCGAGCGCGATGGCTTGTTCTGCGCGCGCATCTTCGGGCCGGTCACCGACTGGGAGTGCTTGTGCGGCAAATACAAGCGCATGAAGCACCGCGGCGTGATCTGCGACAAGTGCGGCGTGGAAGTCACGCTCTCCAAAGTGCGTCGCGAACGGCTCGGCCACATCGAGCTGGCGTCGCCGTGTTCTCACGTCTGGTTCTTTAAAGGATTGCCCAGCCGCATCGGGCACCTGCTCGACATTTCTCTGCGCGACCTTGAGTCCGTGCTCTATTTTGAAGCCTACGTCGTGGTCGAACCGGGCGACGCTCCGGTGAAAGAACGCGAGGTCATCAAGGACGAAGCCAAGTTCCGCGAACTCGATCAGCAATACCGTCCCGCCGGCTTCAAGGCCATGATGGGCGCGGAAGCGATCAAGGAACTGCTCAAGCGCGTCGACACCGATGCCCTGGCGACCGAGCTGCGCGAGAAGATGAAGAACGAGAGCTCGCTGCAGAAGCGGCTCAAGTACGCCAAGCGCCTAAAAGTCGTTGAAGCCTTCCGCAAGAGCGGCAACAAACCGCACTGGATGATCCTCGACGTCATCCCGGTGATCCCACCGGAGCTGCGGCCATTGGTTCCTCTCGATGGCGGCCGCTTTGCCACGTCCGACTTGAACGATCTGTACCGGCGCGTCATCAACCGCAATAATCGGTTGAAAAAGCTGATGGATCTGCATGCACCGGAAGTGATCGTGCGCAACGAAAAGCGCATGCTGCAGGAAGCTGTCGACGCTCTCTTCGACAATGGACGGCGTGGCCGAGTGCTGCGCGGTGCGAACAACCGCCCGCTGAAGTCGCTCTCCGACACGCTGAAGGGCAAGCAGGGACGCTTCCGTCAGAATCTGCTGGGCAAGCGCGTTGACTACTCTGGCCGTTCAGTCATCGTGGTTGGTCCGGAGCTCAAGCTGCATCAGTGCGGCTTGCCGAAAAAGATGGCGCTCGAATTGTTCAAGCCGTTCATCTATCACCGTCTGGAACAGACGGGCAACGTCACGACCATCAAGCAAGCGAAAGAAATGGTCGAACAGCAGGAGCCGATCGTTTGGGACATCCTGGAAGAAGTGATTAAGGACCACCCGGTTCTGCTGAATCGCGCTCCCACGCTGCACCGCCTCGGCATTCAGGCCTTTGAGCCGGTGCTGGTGGAAGGCAAGGCCATCAAGATTCACCCGCTGGTCTGCACGGCGTTCAACGCCGACTTCGACGGCGACCAGATGGCGGTGCACATTCCGTTGTCTCCGGAAGCTCAGGTTGAGGCCAGTGTCTTGATGCTGGCCTCGCACAACATTCTTTCGCCGGCTTCCGGTCAGCCGATTACCGTGCCCACCCAGGACATGGTTCTGGGCCTTTATTACTTGACCAAAGCCAAGCCGGGCGCGAAGGGAGAAGGACGCGCCTTCGCCAATATCGAAGAAGTGCTGATGGCGCTCAACGCGGGCGAAGTCGAAACATTGACTCCAATCCGTCTGCGCTATTCGGGCGAATTGATCGAACTGACGACCGCCTACGACGATCAGGACATCATTCACACCGATCCGGTGCAGGTGGATCGCGCGTTCATCAACACGACGGTTGGCCGCGCCATTTTGAACGACCAGCTTCCGAAGAATATTCCCGATGGCAAGGGCGCCACACAGAGCATGCCTTTCATCAACGGACTTCTGAAGAAGAAGGGCATTGGCGCGCTGGTCAACTACTGCTACCTGAAGTTCGGACTCGAGACCACGGTCAAGATGCTCGACGAGGTCAAGACGCTGGGGTTCCGCTTCGCCACGCGTGCCGGCTTGTCGATCGGCATCGATGACATGGTCATACCCGACAGCAAGAAAGTGCTGGTGAAAGACGCCGAGAAACAGGTCGTAAACGTGCAGCAGCAATATCTGGACGGCGCGATCACCAACGGCGAGCGCTACAACAAGGTCATCGAAATCTGGTCAGCGATCACGGAAAAAGTAGCCGACGAAATGTTCGGTGAAATGCAGAAGCGCGACAAAGAAGGTGAAATGAACCCGATTTACGTCATGGCCGATTCCGGCGCTCGCGGATCGAAACAGCAGATTCGCCAGCTGTCGGGCATGCGCGGACTCATGGCGAAGCCGTCGGGCGAAATCATCGAGTCGCCGATCACCGCCAACTTCCGCGAAGGTCTGACGGTGCTCGAATACTTCGTCTCGACGCACGGCGCCCGCAAGGGATTGGCCGACACGGCGCTCAAGACTGCCGATTCGGGCTATCTAACGCGGCGTCTGGTCGACGTGGCGCAGGACGTGATCGTCAGCGAATACGATTGCGGCACGGTCGATGGCATCTACGTGCAGGGAATCGTCGAAGCCGGCGAAATCATCGAGCCGCTGCGCGACCGAATCATTGGCCGCGTGTCGCTCGAAAAAATCAAAGACTATGACGGCAACGTCATCGTGGACATCAACCAGGAGATCACCGAAGATCTCGCAGGAGCGATTCAGGCGGCCGGAATCGAGCGCGTGAAGATCCGCTCGGTGCTGACGTGCGAATCAAAGCGCGGCGTGTGCGTGATGTGCTACGGACGCAACCTGGCTTCCGGACGCCTCGTCGAACTGGGCGAAGCGACCGGCGTCATCGCGGCGCAGTCGATCGGCGAGCCGGGAACGCAGCTCACGATGCGTACCTTCCACATCGGCGGTACGGCATCGCGAGTCTCGGAGCAGTCGCGGCTGGAGGCGAAGAACAACGGCAGCGTGCGCTTCATCGGATTGCAGACGGTCAAGTCCAAGACCGGCGATCTGGTCGTAATGAACCGTCAAGGATCAATCGCCGTTGTTGACGAAAAGAACCGCGAGCGCGAGCGTTACTCGGTCGTGTACGGCGCAAAGGTCAAGGTCAACGAGGGCGATCCGGTCTCGCTGGGCCAGGTCATGGTTGAGTGGGATCCGTACACGTTCGCCATCCTGACCGAAATCGGCGGTACCGTGCAGTTCAAAGACCTGCAGGAAGGCGTGACGCTGCACGAAGAAGTCGACGAAGTCACTGGCTTGTCGCGGCACGTGGTCGGCGATTCTCCCGATGAGAAGCGCCAGCCGGCGATCGTGATCAAAGGCAAGACCAGCAAGCGCTACCTGATGCCGTCACGCGCCCACTTGATGGTCGCCGATGGCGATACCGTCAGCCCCGGCGATGTGCTGGCGAAGATCCCGCGTGAAACCACCAAGACGAAAGACATCACCGGTGGTCTGCCGCGCGTGGTCGAACTGTTCGAAGCCCGCAAGCCGCACGAAACTGCGGTCATCAGCGAGATCGATGGCACGGTTAAGTTCGGCGAGGTTTCGAAAGGTCAGCGCAAGGTCTACGTCGTGGCCGACAACGGAACGGAGAAAGAATACTCGGTTCCGCGCGGCGTGCACATCAACGTGCAGGAGGGCGAACGGGTCAAGGCGGGAGAGCCGCTCATGGACGGCCCGCTCAACCCGCACGACATCCTGGCCGTGCTGGGCGAGAAAGAGCTGCAGGCTTACCTGGTGAACGAAATTCAGGAAGTCTACCGGCTCCAGGGTGTGAACATCTCGGACAAGCACATCGAAGTGATTGTTTGCCAGATGATGCGCTGGGTGAAGGTTGAAGACGTGGGCGATACGACGTTCTTGCTCGAGCAGCAGCTCGACAAGTTCCGCTTCCGCGAAGAGAACGAGCGGGTGATCGCACAGGGCGGCAAACCGGCTACCGGACGGCCGCTGCTGCTGGGCATCACGAAAGCTTCGCTCTCGACCGATTCGTTCATCTCGGCGGCCTCGTTCCAGGAGACCACGCGCGTGCTCACCGAAGCTTCCATCCAGGGAGCGGTCGATCACCTGCGGGGTCTGAAGGAGAACGTTATCGTCGGACGCCTGATCCCTGCCGGAACCGGCATGGAGTATTACCGCAACGTACGCCTCTCGCCAGAAATGGAAGAGGCCGCGGCCAAGGTACAGGCGGAAGTTTCCGCGGCGTACGAAGAGGCGGAGCGCGCTCTCGAGCTTATGCGGCATGAGGGCGAAAACGAAGACCTGCCGGCAGAGTTGCCTGCAGAATAATCCTTAGCGAAAACAGGTCGGGAGCGGATAGAATTCGCTCCCGACCTAAACTTTTAACTATTAAAGAATGCACGCGACCCCCCAGCGATTGCGAATCGAGGAACCTGCTTCACTTCCCTCTTTGCACGCGGTACCTCCCGGCCCTAATCTAGGGCAGCGTATGCTCCGCTTACTCCGGTTGATATGGGTTTCGACATGGCGCGCGTTTCAACACGACGCCTTCGCCACCGCCAAAGCGTCGGCCTATTCTTCCATTCTCACGTTCTTTCCCGTGCTGCTGATCATTGGCTCTTCACTGGCGACGTGGCGCAAGGGCGGACCGTATGTTCGCGAAATCCAATACGCCCTGGGCAATATTCTGCCGGCCGGCAGCAGCACCGCGATGACCTACCTGAAAGGGACGGCGAGGCATCCGGTGGGATTCTTGGTCACGACATCGCTGGTTACGCTCTGGACTGCATCCGGTGTGGTTATTTCCTGGATGGAGGGCTTCCGCCGTTGCTACGAACTGCCCCAAACCTGGGGGTTGGTGAAAGAACGCTTGATCGCGTTCGGCCTGGTGATTTTCGCGCTGGTTCCTATGACCTTTGCGACCGTATTGGTGGCCGTGGGCAGTAAGTTCGAAACGCGCCTGCTCTCCTACATCGATCCGGACTTCAGCGCCTACATCTTGCTTTTATGGGGTGGGATTCGCTGGCTGATCGCGACGCTCACCAGTATTACTGTCATCGCGCTGATCTATCACAATGCCGTGCCGCGCACCCAGCCGTGGCATAGCGTGATCCCCGGCTCGGCGCTGGCGACGGTTGTGTGGTTTGGCGTCACCATCGGATTTCGCGCTTACCTGCAGCATTTCGGCGACTTCACTACGATTTACGGATCGCTAGGCGCGGGCATGGCGCTGCTTGTCTGGATGTACATGGTGTCGCTGGTTGTGCTGGTCGGGGCGGAGTTCAATGCGTTGCTGTTCCCGCGTGCCAGGCTAGGGAAGGAACTGACTGCAATCAGTGCGCCCAAGACGGTGTAGGTCTGGGGCGCTTGCTTGATGTTCAAACTGCCGTCATCCCGAGCTGTTTTTTTCTGCGAAGGGCCTACCCAAACCAACAACCCGCTGCCGAGGTCCTTCGGCCGACCGAGAACTTGGGCCTCAGGATGGCAGTAGCGGAATAATGCACGCGCTTCCCAATCGCTTTAAATTTAAACTTTTGTTTCCCGAAATTCACTTACCCGCGGTCTGATTTGGAGAACAATTGAATCACGAACCAGACGTCAAGGCGAACCAGTCTACCCGCAACGGACGCCGCGCCAAGATCATCTGCACGATTGGCCCGGCTTCGAATTCCGAAGCCGCGATGCGCGACCTGCTGCGCCTGGGGATGGATGTCGCCCGGCTAAACTTCTCTCACGGCTCCCACGAGGAGCACGCCCACAACATCGCGCGGCTGCGGAGCGCCGCGGAGCGCGAGCGCCGCACGGTTTGCATTCTCCAGGATTTGCAAGGCCCGAAAATCCGCACGGGCCAACTGGAAGAACACGAACCGGTCCAGCTGAAAACCAGCTCGGTTGTGACCCTTACGCCGCAGAACGTTCCCGGAACCGCTGCGCGAATCTCGACCACTTTTGCCGATCTCGCCCGTGAAGTCTCACCGGGCACGCAGATCCTGCTCAGCGACGGTTTGATCGAACTTCGTGTTCGTTCGGTTCGCGGCAAAGACGTGACCTGCGACGTGATTCACGGCGGTTTGCTCGGCGAGCACAAGGGCATCAATCTCCCCGGCATCGCGCTCTCGATTCCCGCGCTCACGGAAAAAGACTGCAAAGATCTGGAGTTTGGACTTCAGCATGGCATCGACGCCGTGGCTCTGTCGTTTGTGCGCAGCGCCGGCGACGTGCGCACCGCAAAGGAAATCATTTCATCTCAGGGCGCCGATATTCCCGTGATCGCCAAACTGGAAAAGCCGCAGGCCATCGATCATCTGGAAGAAATTCTGGAAGTCACCGATGCGGTCATGGTCGCGCGTGGTGATCTCGGCGTGGAAGTCGCGCCCGAAAAAGTTCCTGTCATTCAGAAGCATGTGATTCGCCGCGCGGCGGCGTGGCGTCGGCCGGTAATCACGGCGACGCAGATGCTTGAATCGATGGTCGAAAATCCGCGTCCCACGCGCGCCGAAGCCAGCGATGTGGCCAATGCAATTTTCGACGGTTCCGATGCCGTCATGCTTTCCGCTGAAACGGCGAGTGGGCAATATCCGCGCGAGTCCGTGTCAATCATGGCGCGCATTATCGTCGAGGCTGAGTGCAACATGAGGGCCGTTACGCAACCACGCCGGCGCCGTGAGCCGCGTCAGCTTTCCGTGGCCGAAACAATTTGCGAATCGATCGCGCACGCCGCGGAAGACTTGCCCATGGGCGCGATCGCCATCTTCACCGAAACCGGCAACACCGCCCGCATGATTTCGAAGCATCGTCCCAAAGCGCCGATCTACGCCTTCACCCATGTCGTGCCGGTAGTGCATCGGCTCAATCTTTTTTGGGGAGTGCATCCCGTGCGCTGCCGCCAGGCGCACTCCGCCGAACAGATGGTCACGATGGCCGAGCAGGACTTGGTTCGCCGCGGCGTCCTTGAGCCGGGCGACGTTCTGGGCGTCGTCGCGGGCACGCGCCAAGCATCCGGTTCGACGAACCTGATGCGGTTGCACACGGTCACCAGCGAGGAGGCGGAACGGATTGTGCATCTGGAAGCGAGTGCGAAGAAGCCGATACGCATCTAGGAACAGCCGGCACGGTCCCCGGCGGCGCGATTTTTGCATGATGGGGCGGTCATCCGGGATTGCGCGCGATCAACGCGGTTGGCAGCCGGCCCACGCATGATCGAAGTACTCGCACGCTTGGCTACGCTCCGCCGAGCCGAGGATGCGTCCGCCCCTGCACCAGCCTTTCACCGGCGACTGCTGCTCCGAGCTATAATCCCCCCTTATGCCACCCGCGAATCCCCCAGGGCAAGAAATTCTCTCTGTGGCAGTCTGGAAGCCCGCCCCCGGAATGGAAGCCGCCTCGCTCGCGACTTGGCGCCAACTGACTTCCGTTGTAACCAACAAGGGCTACGGGCGCGA
>JASHRE010000161.1 GCA_030037515.1 Candidatus Sulfotelmatobacter sp. | reverse complement strand
ATCGGCGGCGTGAACCGCCGATTGTCCCAATCGCTGTAATTCTTACGCAAGTAGTCGTAGGAAATCGTGAATGGCTTGTCGGTCTCGTCGGGCGGACTCACGATGACGTTGCTAACCTCGCCGCCAAATCCGAGTGCGTAGGAAAGCCTCTGCACGCCTTCTCGCCACTGCGACTGCGGGAGCTGGCGAAATGCCGTGCGAAACGACACCTCGGCGTCGCCACGGAACAACTGATCCACGTGGCCTGTGAATGTTCCCGATTCATCGAGCCTGCCCGTGACGGTGAAGCGCTGCTCCTGCGGATCGGGCGGAGCGGCGGGCGTGGTCATCAGCAGCGGCGGCTTGCTCACCGGAATCACCAGCGCCTGCTTGTCGCGCAGCATGAGCGTCAATAATTGGTAGGGCGCGACCTCCGGCGTGCTGTCGAGCCAGATATATTTGCCTCCGCTCGGCACCACTGTGATTACGTGATTGAATTGCGCGGGCGACGGTATCTCGGGATCGAGTTTGCGGCTGGTGTGAATCAGCGCCGGCCACGCCTCAATTCCGGCTGCCTTCAACAGCGACGCCATCAGTGTGTGTTTGTCTTTGCAGTCGCCGTAGCCATTGCCCAGCACGTCGTCGGCGGCGTGTGGCTGATAGCGGCCAATACCGAAATCGAGGCCGATGTAGTGGAACTTCATGGAAACGAAGTTGTAGATCGCGCGGATTTTTGCGTCGTCGGTGGTGAGGCCCTTGGTTAACTCCGCGGCTTTCGCCTGAATGGCGGACGTCGGTTCTACCGGCTCTTTCTGCAGATCGCCGTACCAGCGCCCCACTTCTTCCCAACTTCGAAACGTAGAGATTTGTACTGTCGGCGGCGGCAAAGTGCGCCGCGGAATCTCGTTCGGATCTTTTTCCGGCACGACCAGGTTCGTATGCGACCAGGTGTAAATCCTCCGGCCGCCGTCTTCGTGCACTTCAGGCTTGTGATCGGGACTCACGACTTTCACGTACTTCGCCGCCGGAATACTGACTTCAAGTCGCTCCTCTTTCACGATCGCGTCTTTAAAGAATGTCTCTTCGAACCAGAACTTCCCGGGCACTTCTGGCTTGTTCGTGCGGGAGAGCACGAGGTACTCGATCACATCCCCCACTGCGAGTCCCTTTACCGCGACGTGCTTTTCGTGAATGTCGCTGTAGATAGGCGCGGAGCGGGTGACTTCGCCGGGCATGTCTTGAATGTTGTAGTCAGGAGTTTTGACAACGCTGCCGTCGGGTTTGCGCACACGCACGTAGTCGATGTCGATCACTTGGTTGGCGCTGCTGTACGTAAAACTAAGAACGGCAAACGCTTTTACTCCGGCATCGGCCAGAATTTTGACTTCGGCAGTAACCTCTCGAACGTTGGTGCCGTCATCTTCGACCGTGATGCGCGTGTTGTATTTTTCGATGACGTAGGCTTCGCGGGAAAAATCTTGCAAAGCGGCGGGCCTGTCAGAGGTTTTAGCCTCTTGCTTCTCGTTGGTTTTGCCGTCGGTTTTGACTTGAGCAAACGCAGGTGCCAGGGTGATTCCAGAAACCAGCAGAACAGCCAGAGCAGTCTTGAATGACATTGGGCCACACCCCCGGTTAGGCCGCAGCATTTTGACCGCACGACTATGCAGCTACATCTCTACCTCAGGCGACTGAGGGAGCCCAAGGGAGGCGATTATACTGAAACCCTTGGGAACTTTCCAAGAACGTCGCGCCGGAGACTGCCCGAACTCATTGATCCTGTTGCATCGAAATTACCTGTGTCGTATCTTCCAGAACCACTTGGTTTTGGAATCTTGCGAGGATGGGCGAGTACGATTCAGAAAAGGAATCTGCGGCCTGACGCAGACTAAGCTCAGCGTCCGTCAAGCCGTCGGCACTGCTGCAGGAGCAACGGCGTGGTTTTGGCCCATTTGTGATTTTTCTTCCGAAGCCTGTTCCCTCGCGAAGCTCCAGAGACCGATAGTCGCCAGTGAAGACTCACGAATGCCTTTCTTCAGGGATAGATCTTCAGGAGATTCCAGCACAGCACACACTGCCTTGAACAACTCCGTTGTGGGAACGAGACAGAATTGGTTTCGAGCGGCTCCTCTCTGAGCATGTTTGGAAAACTGGGTTCGACGCTCAGGGGCATCCGGAGCCAACAGTCGCAACCCGTTGCCGATCAATATTCCTTTACGGTCCCTGCCTTCCTGCGATTCAGCTTCGATGTAGTTGTCCGTACTTATCTGCGTCAATAATACCCTCAGATCCTTCCACTTCACCTAGCGCCAGCCGGCCGGATTCGTTATCTTGCAACTCCACGTCCCACTCGCCGTCGTACTCTTCAGGTTCAGGAACCGCGAAGCCTAAGAGTCTGAAAGCTGACCGTACTGCTGCCTCCAACACCGCTTTGCCGTAACCGAAGAGCAGTTGAACATATCTGAGCAGTTTCTCGCGATCGGTTTTCAGAGCGGCGATCTGCACCGCAAGTTCCTCTGTCTGCTTGGTCAACTCCGCAATCTGGGTGTCGTGGATGTTTGCGCCTGGGACGTTGATCTCAGCAGCCCAGGGCGGACTTTCAATTTGTAGCGATCTCGTTGAAGTGAGCGATGACAACCTTGACAATGGCTGCACCCATTCGATCCGCGGGAATGTTGTTGGGCGGCGGCAAGAAGCAAATCCGACCCTCTCCAGGCCGAGCGCCGCCAAATCTGGAACGATCTGGTGAACGCACGAACGCACGCTACCTTGCAAAAAGTTTGCGACCGTTGGGATCGCTGGCCGACGTTCGGGGTGGCGGGAATGCAATGCTTTCCAACCCACATCCTCTCAAATGAGAAGCAATTCTTCTTCATGAAGCGAAACAAGCGATTCCCGCGTCGGACTATGGCAATAACTCCCGCCTGGAATACCTGGGCCGAGGGATGGAGGGGGTAATGTTAGGCGTGAGTGACCAATATGCACACCTCGCTCCAGAGTACAGACTGGCCGCAGTGGACCGCATGCATGCCGCCTTCGCCACCGAAGCAACAGCCACCAGAACAGGTTGCCCGTATCGGTAAATTCCGTCAGGTACCGGTACGATAGGTACAAAATAGGTACAGGCGATTCGCTTTGGCTTCGCTTTTTTCGTCAACATAGTCCGAGGATGCTACACGCGTTGGTGCAAATTCGCCGTTCCTTCGATTTTCGATGATCATCAATCTAAGAAAAGTAGGGGCGCGGTCTAGCAGTCGATACGCCACTGAGGTAGAATTATTCCAATTTTCACCAATGCTTGGGGCTTGGGGAGACGGGATACTTCCTCAGCCCCTTTTCCCTTCTCTTTGAGCAAGTTTGCTCGACACTCTCAGGCCCTTTTTCTGAGGCTTCTAATCCATCCCGTTAGAGGCTGGACAAATGCTTGGCAAATCGTCACGCCCGCTCATAAAGCAGAACTTGGTGTGCCTTCGCTCTTTCTGAAAGATATCGTCGCAGCTGATTTCTCCCAATATGTAAATAACGAGGGGCAAGTTTTGACTATCACGTCCTCTCGCTATACTTGTCCCGGATGCAATCGTGAGAGTCTCGATTTGTTCCGGCACGAGAACACCTCCAGCTACGGCACAAAACTTTTCGCTTCGAGCTGTTCCGCTTTCATCAAAATAAGCCTTCAACATCGCAAGTTTCACCGTCGCTGGATTCCCGCGAAACCGTGGCACGTATATACAAGTGCCAGATTTTTCGGATTTTTCAGAATACGCTGCATATTCCTGTTGAAACCGATCACCGTTCCTGAGTGATTCCGATCACGATTCCTGGTTGAATCCGATCACCGTTCCTGGGTGAAAGCGATCACTGTTCCTGCGGGAAAGCGATCAGTTTTGATCGCGGTTTCAGGAAGGGTGATCGGAATGCAGGAATGGTCTGTGGAAAAGTGTTTGGCGATGCTGGACACCAGGAATCCGCAATACGCTGAGCTTCTCCTATGCGTTCTTGATAGGGCACCACCGGGAATTGACCTTCTTTCCCGGCAAAATTGATCTTAGACCTTGGATGAGCCAAGTCAATTATTACGCTAGTGAGGGTCACGCTCGCTCTGGGAAGAAAACGCTGCCGGGCATTAATACTGGATAAACATGGTAGGCGCGGCAGG
>JASHRE010000160.1 GCA_030037515.1 Candidatus Sulfotelmatobacter sp. | reverse complement strand
GTTCTTGTGCGTCACCTGCCGGGACAGCAGAAGCTCCTGTTTGAAGCGGGCCAGAATCGCAGGACTGGAAGCCATTTCCCCCCGGATCAGCTTCAGAGCCACGGCACGGTCCAGCTCCCGATCCCGCGCTTTGTAGACCGCTCCCATGCCACCTTCACCAAGAAGCTTCACAATTTCATATCGACCGCCCAGAACATCGCCGGGCTCCAAGGTGGCCGGGTTCGGCTGGCCCCGGTGCCGCGATCGGAGAGGCGGCAGCATCCCGTCGACCGCCGTGGCATCAGGATCCACGACCGCAGACTCGGGCGGCGCGGGCGAAGACCCGCCAAAATCCACCACTGTGGGAGCGTCTGGATCCGGAGCGGGTGGTGGATTCGAACTTGAACTATCGCCTTTGGCCGGAACCCCAACTCCACCCAGAGATGGATGGGCCCGATCGGTTCGGGCAGACCATGATTGCTTCTCTTGCATGTATCAGCCTGGGGGCGGGGCAAACATGCAGCACCGCACGCGCTGCACAAACGATCACCTCGAGTATATACCCTTGAACCTTCCCACGCCTAAAGAAGGCGGGATTCCTGCCTCACCGAACATCGCTCGCCGTAGCGAGTCTTATATGCTGTCCACAAGCGTTTGCCGTCTCTGGGATTCCCCTGGCGAACAAGTTGTCGAACTCCTTCCTCTCGTTAGTGTTCCGATCCTCACTTACCACGATTCAGGAAAAGTAGGGCCATTAATTGTATCGAGGTATTCACATTTATCTCGGAAGCAATGGCAGCCTCATTGGCGGTGAGCAGACTCGCGTCTCTGGTCTTGATTTTCGCATGCACGCTCGCTGGGAACGACTTATCTAAGTGCGTCCCGATGCCCTTGATTTTTCACCGCCCGGTTGGTCAGAGCGCTTGAGGGCGAATACGACCAGCAATGCCTTAGATCGAACCAATGGCGGTCGCCTGAATGTAATCCCGTACGTGCTCTACGGGTCTGGGTGTGTTAGTTTCAGGTGTTCGCATTCCATGGGCGCAAGAAATCTAATTTGGCGAGCGATGCTCGCCTGCGCAGTTTTCACATGCATTGCCATATCCACAGCCCTTTTGCTTAATGTCGGAGGATGGCCGGCGCGTATTGTTTCCAGACTCACCCGGGTTGAAAACTGGCCTGTAGTGGTCTCGCCGCCGCCCGGCTTTCGCCCGCAGGCTCCCCGTGGATTCCAAGTTTCAGTGTTGGCTGAAGATTTCGCCAATCCTCGCTGGCTCGCGGTGGCACCGAACGGCGACGTCTTTGTCTCCGATTCCGCGGCTGGAGAAATACTTACTTTGCACGGACTTTCAGCAGAGGGGACACCGCAATCGCGCTCCGTCTTTGCCGATCATCTCAATCTGCCGTTTGGCATTGCCTGCTATGGCAATTATGTGTATGTGGCAGATACGAATGAAGTGCTGCGTTTTCCCTACGATCCGCAATCATCCAGGCGACTCGGCGATGCGGAGCACATCCTGGATCTGCCGGGCATGGGCTATCACCAGCATTGGACTCGCTCGCTGGCTTTCAGTTCCGATGGACGCAGGCTGTTTGTTTCGGTTGGATCGGAGACCAACGTAGGCATCGAGGCGGATCCGCGTCGAGCCGCAATTCTGGTCGCGGCACCGGATGGAACCAATGCTCGCGTCTACGCAAGTGGGTTACGAAATGCCGTGGGAATTGCCTTCAATGCGGATTCAGGCGATTTGTGGGCGACCGTGAACGAGCGGGACGATGTCGGAGACGACGTTCCGTCGGATTACTTTACTCGCGTGCGGGAGCAAGCATTCTACGGTTGGCCGTACGCGTACGGGAATCGACAGGTGGATAATCGAGTGTCACGGCGACCGGACTTAGTCGCACAGATGATCCTGCCGGATATGTTGCTAGGAGCGCACGTCGCTCCTCTGCAACTGGTCTTCTATGACAAAGAACAGTTCCCTTCTGAGTATTGGCACGGTGCCTTCATTGCCGAACACGGATCTTGGAACCGGCGCTTGAGGACCGGATATCAGGTCGTGTTTGTTCCGTTTCGTAACGGGTTGCCCTCGGGGGAGCCAAAACCATTTCTAACCGGGTTCGTCCCTAATGCTTCGGGTAAGGAAGTGTACGGGCGCGTGGTCGGCGTCGCCGTCGCCTCCGATGGAGCTTTACTGGTCTCAGATGACGGGAGCCGGAAGATTTGGCGTGTGTCCTACCTTCGGAGTGCGAAGCAATGAGGTATTCGTGCGTGGAGCGACCGCCAAAAGACAGTAGCGATCCGAAAACTTCTGTGTCGAGAAGACGCCCGGATCTGTATCGACACACTTCCAGAGTGGAGTGCACTCAGCCTTACTTCCAGGCAAAAAGGGAAGGACAGATACAAAAAAATTCTAAACCTGAACTCGGCAGCGTTAGGCTGCCAATGGTTTCTTCACCGTGCTCCTCGCCTCGCTTTCAGCGGGAGTTGTTGCGCGAAGTTCTGAAGCTATACATATCACGAAGCAAACGACCGCGACCTCGAAGAGGTTTCGCTTCGTAAGGCTCATTGCCGTGAATGCTGCGCGACCAATGCCCAGATGCACCAGTGCGCCGCAAATCAGACAGATCCATCCCAGGTAATACGTGACTCTTCCCACCAACTGCAATCGACCAAGATGCCCCATAGTCTCCCTCCCTAGACAGGAAGTATCAACCAAACCCTGCGAGCAGTTGACAGCGGCGGCATTGTACTACAATCGCATTGTTCCATCTGAAATAGTTTGGGCGGATGGGAATTGAGCCTGCAGCTCTGTCATTGAGTCTTTTGCTTTGTTTACAGGCACTTGCGAAGTGCTCAAACTGTATCTTCGGCAGCATCAACGGGGGCTGCAATCTTCCGGCTGTTGAGCGCCGCACAGGTTATGGTTATGTCGACAATCGGCTGCTGCCAAGGCAAAGCCCGCATATGGGCAGCTGCTGCGTGGGTTCTGCGGAAATCGAACACCGACGTCCTGATAGTCCCGCCGAGTCTTTGAGCGGTGTGTCCGGAAGGAGGGTTGTTGCTCAAGAACGGAAAGAGGGCAAACCCCGTTCAAGAATGAGAAATTAACTCTCTGACTTTTTTCGATTCTGCTTCAGGTGTTCGAGGTCGCTGCTGCGTCCTAGCGCACGTTTGTTGAGCACCAGATCATCGAAAGA
>JASHRE010000159.1 GCA_030037515.1 Candidatus Sulfotelmatobacter sp. | reverse complement strand
CTCGAAACCGGCAAGATGAAGTGGGAAGGCCGATGGCTGTCGAAGGCGCAGCGAACGGCTGTGGCCGACTATTTAGGATCTCCCGCGCTCTCGGCCGCGGTGAAGATGAGCGGCACTTGCCGCTCCGATCTTGATCCGCCCGCGAAGGCTCCCATCTGGAATGGCTGGGGAGTGGATTCGCACAACACGCGCTTTCAGTCGTCTGAATCCGCAGGGCTTAGTGCTGAGCAAGTCAAGAGTCTGAAGTTGAAGTGGGCATTTGGTTTTCCCGGCGCGTCGGCCACGTACGGCCAGCCGACTTCCTTTGCAGGAAAACTCTTTGTCGGCAGCGAGGATGGCACGGTGTATGCGCTTGACGCCGCGACCGGCTGTGTTTGGTGGACGTTCAAAGCGTCGGCCACGGTGAAGACAGCGGTGTCGATCGGCGAACACGGAAAGGCAGTCTTTTTCGGCGACACCAATGGCAATGTTTATGCGCTGTCGGTCGCAAACGGCTCGGTGCTATGGAGGGCGCATCCCGAGTTGCACCAAGCGGCGCGCATCACCGGGTCGCCGCTGCTGGTGAGGTCGCGCTTGTACGTTCCGATTTCGTCGGGAGAAGAAGGCGCGGCAGCCGATCCGAAATATCCATGCTGTACTTTCCGCGGCAGCGTGGTCGCGTTGGATGCGAACTCTGGCAAGCAGGTTTGGAAGTCATACACGATCGATCGCGCCGCCCAGCCCACGCACAAAAGCGCCGGGGGCGTGCAGTTCTACGGACCGTCGGGCGCTGCGGTGTGGTCTTCGCCAACCGCGGATTTGAAGCGGCATGTCCTCTATGTCGCCACCGGAAACAACTATTCCGATCCGCCGAGCCGGACTTCCGACGCGGTGATCGCTATGAACATAGAGACGGGAAAGGTTCTGTGGTCGCGCCAGTTCGATCCCAACGATTTGTGGAATATCGGTTGCGTAGCCGAGCAGAAGGATAATTGTCCAGAGAGCCGCGGCGACGACTTCGACTTTGGGGCGCCGCCGATGTTGCGTCGATCCCCGAACGGACGGGACGTGCTGCTGCTGGCGCAAAAATCGGGCGCGGTCTACGCCCTGGATCCTGATCAGAAAGGCAAAGTGCTCTGGGAGCGAACCCTCGGCCACGGCGGTCCGCTGGGAGGCATTCAGTGGGGCGGCGCTTCCGACGGAAACAATGCGTACTTCCCATTGTCCGATTGGGATGACAGCAAGGCGGATGCGGGCGGTGGTTTGTTCGCGCTGGAACTCAGCACTGGCAAGCAGACCTGGTATGCGGCTCCGGCGAAACCGGCCTGCATCGGTCAGTTTGGATGCAGCGCCGCGCAGATGGCGCCGCCAACGGTGATCCCCGGGGTGGTTTTCGCTGGATCGCTCGACGGACATTTGCGCGCCTACGACGCGGCGGATGGCAGTGTGATCTGGGATTTCGATGCCGTACGCGATTTCCAGACGGTCAATGGGGTTCCTGCACGCGGGGGCTCATTCAATGGAGCGGGTCCGACCACCGTCGGCGGCATGGTTTACGTGAATGCCGGCTACAACAACGCCATCGGCGGAAACGTGTTGCTGGCGTTCGCTCCGGAGGCGAACTGATTCTTCTTTAACCGCCAGGGGCAAAAAGATACACCAAGAACCCCGGCGGGTCATTCGCGAGCTGTGTGAAATCTCGCGATCTGTTTGCGTTCAAAAGCTTTTGCAGGCAGAGTGCGCAAAGAAAAGCCGCAGCGATTTCGCGAAGAACCACTCTCTAAAATTAGTTCTAACTGGTTCAGCACGTTTCGGCCGCCTTGCCCTGCGCAGTTGCAGCGCTTATCTTGGACTGAATCGACAGGAGAAAGCGCTCGAATGAACGTCCTGGTTTTGAACTCCGGCAGTTCCAGCCTGAAGTTCCAAGTCATCGCAACCAATCTGGAGCGAATCAAAGAGTACAAAGATGATCGCATCTGCCGGGGCGAGGTCGAAGATATTGGCGGCGAGGCAATCATCAACATACAATATCGAAACCAGCCGGGCCGCAGATTTACGGCTTCCTTGCGCGATCTGAACGCAACGCTCGATTATCTGGTCCGCTATATCGCATCGGACAACTCCAATATTCCTGAGATCAAAAGCACCGCGGACCTGCATGCGGTTGGACATCGCGTGGTGCATGGTGGCGAACAATTCAAAGAATCGGCCCTAATCGACGACAAGGTGTTGAAGGGAATCGAGGATTGCATCGATCTTGCACCCCTACACAATCCGAATAACATTAAATGCATTCTGGCGGCACGCGAAATTTTCGGCAAAGACATTCCTCAGGTCGCGGTCTTCGACACGGCGTTTCATCACACCATTCCCGAACAGGCGTATTTGTATGCGGTTCCTTATCACCTGTACCGGCGCTATCGCGTCCGTCGCTACGGATTTCATGGAACGTCCCACCGTTACGTGGCATTCCGCTACCGTGCGCTGCGCGGGCTGACCCGTGCGCAGACGAACATCATCACGCTTCATCTCGGAAATGGATGTTCGGCGTGCGCGATCAAGGCGGGATCCTCCTTCGATACCTCGATGGGCATGACGCCGCTGGAGGGACTGGTGATGGGCACGCGTTGCGGCGACCTGGATCCTGCGATCGTGGGCGTGATTGGACGGAAGGAAGGAATGTCGTCGTCAGAAGTGGAAACGCTGCTGAACACACAATCGGGTTTGCTGGGAATCTCTGGCCTGACCAACGACATGCGCGAACTGCAGGCGGAGATGAAAGAACACGATGACCGGCGCGTGCGACTTGCCATTGAGATTTTCTGCTATCGGGCGAGAAAATATATCGGAGCGTTTCTGGCGTCGATGGGCGGGACCGATGCGATCGTTTTCACCGGTGGCATCGGCGAGAACTCCCCGGATGTGCGGGCGCGTATCTGCGAAGGAATGGAATGGGCGGGACTTCGGATCGATGCTGCGAAGAATTCCGAAAACATCGGCCGCGAAGGGCAGATTTCAGCAGATGATTCGAAATTGCTCGCGTACGCGATTCCGACAGATGAGGAATTGCTGATCGCGCGAGATACGGTCCGCGTCATTAAAGGAGTGCCGCATCCATCTTAGGCCGAGCCGCTTCAGCTCAACGACTTCTTAGCGTGCGCCTCTGAACGCGAGGAGTAGAAATTATTTTTCCGCCAGTTCGCGTTTCACGATTTCGCTTACCATTTTGCCGTCGACGCGCATGTCGGCGCCCTGGAAACGCGCCATGGCGTTTTTCATCACAGAGCCCACATCCTTCATGGTGGGCGCATTCATTTCCGCGATGACGGCGCGGACTCCCGCAACGACCTCCGCTTCCGTCGCGGCTTTGGGTAGGTAGGATTCGATGAGACCGATCTCGGCGGCTTCCTTGTCGGCCATCTCCTGGCGTCCGCCCTTGGTGAACTGCTCGACCGCTTCTTTGCGCTGCTTGATCAGAGTGGCCAGAACAGCCTGTGCCTCTTTGTCGTCGAGGGGCGCCATTTTTTCAACTTTGCGATTCTGCAGCGCACTCTTGACCATGCGCAGAGCCGAGAGCCGCGGCTCGTCCTTGGCCTTCATGGCAGTGACGATGTCCTGTTGGATTTTGTCGACGAGCGTCATGCATGGATTATAGACCGGACGTTAGGGACATTCTCCGACGCTGGCTGCGCGGTGCGTCGAGGCCGTCCGACGCGGGGTTCGCCACAGATTTCCCCTCACAGGTTCCAGCTTTCTCGACGAGTTCTCGCTATATGACACAGCAGCGCTCAGGAAAACCGCGTTGTTGTTTGGGCGCGGGATGCGAGTTGCCGCGTTGCTCGCAGCATCTTGTGCTTGGCAGCTGTACCGAACATGCAAAACATTTCCACTTTCAAGGATGGGAGTCTCTCATGCCCTGCATTTGCGCCGTGGAGGTGATCCACGCGCCTTTAGGCCAGACCTTCGCCACTCAGTCTAATTTCAACGGAGTTGATGGCACCGCCCGTTTGTGAAAAGCGAGCCGTCATACCCAAGGTGGAATCGACGATCACAATCATAGGAACGAATTTGACTGGAGCTACAGCCGCCACCTTCAACGGAGCTGCAGCGACGTTCAAAGTGGTGTCGAGTTCGGAAATTACTGCGACCGTACTGGGCGCGGCCAACACGGGCATTGTCTCCGTGAAGACGCCGAGTGTGACCCTGAAAAACGGTTCTCGCCTTCAAGGGGACGCCCATCGTCACTACCTTTACGCCTGCCAGCGGCCCTGTAGGAACCGAGGTGACGATTGCTGGCACAGGGCTGACTAACCGGAGCCAGCGCGGTCACGTTTGGCGGAGTGAAAGCAGCCGCGTTCAGCGTGAAGTCGGCTACCGAAGTGACGGCTGATGTTCCGGCCGGAGCAAAGACCGGTGCGATCGCTATGACGACGCCCGGTGGAATCGCAACCAGTTCGAACAGTTTACTGTCACCGAACGGCAGCAGGGCGAATGCTGCTCGACCTTGCTGGATTTTATTTTGTGCCGTTTTGAAAACGGGAGGATTAGTTTGAGGATGCACGAAACTGGTGGCGGCGGCTGGACTCGAACCAGCGACCTACGGATTATGAG
>JASHRE010000011.1 GCA_030037515.1 Candidatus Sulfotelmatobacter sp. | reverse complement strand
TGGATCGACCTGTCAGTCGGTTGCGGTGGGAACGTCGAATCAGACGATCACGTCATCGAGCGCGACGCCGATCACGAATTTAACGTTCACGCTGCCTGCTACGAATTCGTTTTATGTGTGGAATGCGACGATCTATTACGAGCAAACGGGCAGCACCTCGGACGGGATTAACATCTACTTCGAGAACACGACAGCAGCTACGGGGGGCAGCCTCTCAGGTGAGGGGCAGGGACAAGGATCCGGAACGCCGTACTACAGTTACGCGTTGGTCGGAGTAGTGACGGCGGCCGCGCACCTAGTCTGGGCTCAAAATTCGGTCCCAAGTACCAGCACTTTGTATCCGGTGACGCTCTCCGGCCGCATCAACTATCCTGGCGCGACGCAGGGCAGCACGATATTTCGGCTCGATGCCGCAGTGAACGGTAGCTCCGGAACGCCATCAGTGACTATCCACAAGGACTCGACGTTGACGATTTGTCTTGCAACTAACTAGCCCGGCGACTCCCAAGAGTGGAGTCATTGCAGTCAAGGAACAAGCAAAGTATGATCGCACGGCCGCGGACAACGGCAGCTAAGGCCGGCCGAGCAATGGTGCTATCGAGCCCGATAACTAGCCTGGTTCTGATTCTCGTGCTCAATGCGGTGGTGACGTTCAAGAGTCTAGCAGTTTGAGATTTGAGGCGATCCCGTTTAGAAGAGTACCCGTGTTGCGCGAATCGGGCCGTTGTCTGGCGGCAGAAAGGGAGTGGGCATGAGCCGCAAGGACAACAAGAGGAAAGGCGCAACCAACAACACGCTGCTACCGGTGATGCGAGCGGAGGCGGCAGGGATTGATATCGGCGCGACCGAGATATTTGTGGCTGTGCCGGCGGACCGGGCAGAGGAGAATGTCCGCTTTTTTCCGACTTTCACCCAAGACTTGTACGCCCTGGCCGATTGGCTGGCCCAATGTGGAGTCAGGACCGTGGCCAGGGAGAGCACCGGCGTCTACTGGATTCCGTTATTCCAGATCCTGGAAGAACGAGGTTTGGAAGTGTGCCTGGTGAACGCTCGGCACGTTAAGAATGTACCGTCGACGGACGGATGTGTCGGACTGTCAGTGGCTGCAGTTTCTGCACTCGGTGGGATTGTTACGAGCCTCGTACCGGCCGGAGCAGGAGATATGTGCCGTGCGTTCGCTGTTACGGCACCGGGAAAGTTTGGTACAGATGGCAGCGACGCACGTTCATCACATGCAGAAAGCACTCGACCAGATGAATTTGCCGTTGCATCACGTCATCAGCGACATCACCGGACAGACCGGGCTGATGATCGTGGATGCGATTCTAGCGGGAGAGCGCAATCCGCAGGTGTTAGCCGGGCTACGGCATGCGCGTATCAAGGCATCGGAAGAGGTCATCGCCAAATCCTTGGTGGGCGACTATCGGCCAGAGCATCTGTTTACGTTACGCCAGTCCTTTGCCGCCTATCGCAGCTATCAAGAACTGATCGCCGAATGCGAGAAAGAAATCCGGCACTGTTTGGACGATATCCACCCTTCTCCTCCATCCGACGGTGCAACTCCGGACGAGGCCCAAAGCCAGCGTCACAAGCTTTCCCACGAAGGGATGTTACATTCGCAACTGAAGCGGATCTTCGGCATCGATCTGACCAAGATCCCCGGCATCCGAGTCGGCATTGCCCAGACTCTGTTGGGAGAAATCGGTCCCAATTTCACGAAGTTTCGCAGTGCCTCGGCGTTTGCTTCCTGGATGGGTTTATGCCCCGACAACGAAATCAGCGGGGGCAAGGTACTTTGGGTGGGAACGCGTAAGGTGAATTGTCGCGCCGCCACGGCACTGCGAATGGCAGCCCAGTCCCTGCATCACAGCAAAAGTGCGCTCGGCGACTTCTATCGACGGATGCGAGCCAAACTTGGTGCTCCCAAGGCCATCACCGCCGCGGCCCACAAACTGGCTCGTATCATTTTCCAACTAATCACCACTCGTCAAGAATTCGACGACAGCCGCTTTGCTGCTGACCAGTTACGCCATCAGAAACGACAGGAAATCAAACTTCGGGCCCAAGCCAAAGCGATGGGTTTCGAACTCATTCCGCTTCAACCTGCAGCATGAGTTCCTTAGAAGGCGGAGTTGGAGGCGGATGACCGCACGTTCGAGTCGTCATTTCGGCACCGGGCCGTTTGGAGGTTTATTCTTTGCAAGCAGACCTGATTTACGACGTGGGCATGGGCAACGGCGATGACACTGCCTACTACCTCAGGCGCCGATTCCGCGTGGTCGCGATTGATGCGAATCCGGTTGCGGTCGAACAGGCGTCCCGGCGCTTTGCCTCGGAGATCAAAGCAGGACGCCTCTCCATCCTCAATGTTGGATTCTGCGAGAAAGAAGGCGAAATCCCCTTCTGGGTTTGTGACTCCGTTCCGGAGTGGAGTTCTTTCGGAGAGGCGATCGCCTCCAGAGAAGGAGCTGTTTGCCACCAGATTCAGGTCTTCTGTCGTAGCTTCAAATCGGTTCTTGCGGAGTTCGGAGTGCCCTACTATCTCAAGCTAGACATCGAAGGGCGAGAGATTTTTTGTCTGCGCGACTTGATGGGTTCTGATGAGTTGCCGCAGTACGTTTCGTTCGAGCAAAACCGCTCGTCATTCGAAGCATTGCCGCTATTGCACAAGCTTGGGTATACCGGATTTAAACTAATTAGCCAAGTGAACTACCTTCCGGTTCAATATCCGCCGACCAGAGATGAACGCTATCACCAGAGAATCCAGGCGCTCTTGAAGAGCAGAAATCCTCTCTTGCGAATCGCAAAGAGGCTTGGCGCTCGACAACTGCTTGAGTCGCAGGTTGATCGGACGCGACGGCGCAACGATTGGAGATTTCCTTCAGGCAGTTCCGGCCCGTTCGCAGAGGACACGCCAGGAAGATGGCAAGGCATTGATGAGATCATGGCCACCTTCCGAAGCGCATGGGATGCCTCGGGCGCGGGAGAACCCAGCATTTTCTGGGGACTCGGGAATCCCGGCTTTTGGGCGGACTTCCACGCCAGGAGAGAAAGCTGAAATGCTGAAACACGGGAGGCGGCACAATCGGTAGCGCGACAAACCTTCCGAGTTGACGCTGCGGTGAACGGGGTGAACGGAAGCATGTCGCTTTCGGTGGTTCCGCAAAGACTCTACGTTCACAATATGCCTGGCAAAGGGATTAATTTACCGGCGGCGAGTGATCGTTGCGGTGAAAGATTCGGAGCCGTGCAATCCCTCGCCGACCAAGACGTCTGCGACACCTTGCAGCCGTTCGCCGACATCGATTGCACGCATGCCCGGGCGATCGATGAGAAGTCGCCGGTCACGCGGGAACAGGTTCCACTGGTGCGGTCCGCCGTAGTTATTGCGTCGCCCTTCG
>JASHRE010000158.1 GCA_030037515.1 Candidatus Sulfotelmatobacter sp. | reverse complement strand
CCACTCGATGATGCCATGCACTTCTTCGCCGTCGCGCAAGACAATGACCATCTGAGTGCGGGCCTGCATCTGCTTCTGA
Organism: Candidatus Sulfotelmatobacter sp.; assembly: GCA_030037515.1. Lineage (GTDB taxonomy): Bacteria > Acidobacteriota > Terriglobia > Terriglobales > Acidobacteriaceae > Sulfotelmatobacter. The sequence continues at coordinate 2,890 of JASHRE010000158.1, read as the reverse complement.
TAGTAAAAATTCTCGGCGTTGGTCTGTTCCGGGGGCGCCGGTTTTTTTCCGCCGCCACCCATGGGTCGTTCCATTCGTTCCGGACGGTCGTGGCGCTCTGCACGCTCACGCCGTTCCTGGATGGGGGCGGGTGACATAGCGGCGTGGTTCCCGTGGTTTTCCATGCGCGGCAGAATCGGGCGAATCAGCTTGCGGTTAGAAAAATGCTCGCGTTCACTGGTCTCACCCGACGGAACAGTGTCTATGATTTCCTTCATGGTGGCGCCTCAAGGCACGCATTCGCGCGAAGACTCCGTGAAAATGAACCTTGGAATAAGAGCAACGAAGGCGTGAAATTTCAACTACCCTACCACAGGAGTCTCGTTTGTGACAATGACGATCGTCACGGCAGGTGACAGGATGCCCGCCGCCCCTGCAAAAGTAGGCGAAACCTTTCACTTTTCAGTCGCCGGCGGCTTCAACGGCCGGAAGCTCCTCGGCGACTGTTTTTTCCTTCACTTTCGCGCTGGTCACCAGAATAACCGAGAGTACGACGACGCAACTCCCGGCCAGAATGTACCCGTCGATGCGCTCGCGAAGAATCAGCCACCCCAGGATCACAGCGATCACGGGATTGACGTACGCATACGTCGATACCTTCGACGTTGGCGCGTGCTTGAGCAGCCAGATGTAAGAGGTGTAACCGATCCAGGAACCGCAAACGACGAGATAGGCAACGGCGCCCAGGCTCCGCGCGGTCCAGCTCACACGGCCAAAGTCGTGATTGCACACGGCAAAAATGAAATTTCCTGCGCCCGCCGCTGTGATTTGCCAACCAGTGGCGCTGAAAACGTCCATGCCGGACTGCCAGCGCTTCGAGAGCACGGATCCGAGTGCCCAACTGAATGATCCTCCTAGCAAGCTCAACGAAGCCCAGAATTCCCGATGACCGAGGGGGTTGCCGTGCAATTCCGGCCAGAAGAGAATGAAAAGTCCAATCACTCCCAGCGCCAGGCCCGTTTTGCCGCGGCCGGAAATGTGATGATCGCCGAGGAGGAGCGAATCGAGGACGAGAAACCAAAGTGGTGTCACCGCGATGATCAGCGCGGCGAGCCCGGTTGAAACCGACAGTTCGGCGTAGGAGAGTGTGAGATTCCCGCCCATCAGCAGGAGCAGTCCGACGATCGAGGCTAACGCAATTTGCCGGGCGGAGTAGACGATCCTGTGGCCAGTGGCCGCACAGACCGCGAGCATGATGACGCCGGCGACAAAGAATCTTAGCGCGCACATGAGTGCCGGCGGTATGGTTTGCACCGCAATGTCGATGGCGAGATAGGTCGAGCCCCAAAACAGATAGACGAGGCCGAAGGCAAGGAAGACCGTCCAGCGGCGAGGGGGCGTAATGGCGGGCATGGGGTCGGAACGTAAAGCGTATCAGACGCGTGTAGAGCGCGACGCGATGCGAAGAAGTTCCCAGATCCGTGTGTAGCAACAGCCTGCCGGTGTTGCAGCCACGCCCGATCTTGGCGTGATGGGGTGGGCGCCTCGACTGTCCGGCAGAGTGAAATTCCACAGCTGAGGGAGGCCGCATGGCTGGGCCCCTCAAGATTGGGTTACCAAAGGGGGTTCCGGTGGTTTGTTCGTTGCGGATATAATCAATCAGCAATGTTGCACGATTGCGACGCTGTAGTTTGCGATGCTGCGCAGGAATCCCAATTCAACGACCGATCGTCCGCAGCCGGCCGAGTGCTGGCTCGACAGCCTGGTGTGTCCGCGGCGTTATCGGGCTAATTTACCTTCGCGGCTTCGTCCCAACCTATTCGGTAGCGACTAATTCGTTCCTCCGCCGATCTGCCTCGGACGTTTTCTTCGAACACGCACGCTTGAATCGGAGCTGCACCCGAGGTCCGAATGACTGACAAGCAGGCCGCTAACCGGCGGCCAACTCGGAGGATGAGATGACGCTGGAAACTATGACCAAGGCCGCAAATTCCACGAGCGGTCGCGGCACGACCGGACCCCAGATCAAAACCGCCCTGCCCGGGCCGAACGCGAAACGTGTGCTCGAGGGCGATCAGAGATACATTTCACCGTCCTATACGCGCTCGTACCCGATGGTGGCGAAAAGCGGGCGCGGCATTGTTGTGACCGATGTCGACGGGAACGAATTTTTCGATTTCTCAGCCGGCATCGCCGTGGTTTCGACTGGCCACTGCCATCCTGATGTTGTGGCTGCGATTCAGAAGCAGGCCGGCGAACTCATCCACATGTCGGGTACGGATTTTTATTACGAAAACATGGTGGAACTCGCAGCACGGTTGTCGAACATTGCTCCCATGCCTGGGCCGCACCGCGTTTATTACGGCAATTCGGGGGCGGAAGCGATCGAGTGCGCGCTCAAGCTCGCGCGTTATCACACAAAGCGGCAGAACATCATCGCGTTCTACGGAGCGTTTCATGGGCGCACGATGGGCGCGCTGTCGCTGACGGCTTCGAAGCCTCAGCAACGGCGGAGATTTGCGCCGCTTATGCCGGGCGTGACGCACGTTCGCTATCCCGATGTGTATCGCGGGTGCGTCGGTGGTCCGCAAGAGGCGGAGAAGTTTGCGCTCGGTTGTGCGCGCTTCATAGAGGAAAAGGTGTTCAAGACCATGCTCGCTCCCGAGGAAGTGGCGGCGATTTTTGTTGAGCCGATACAGGGCGAAGGCGGCTACGTGGTTGCACCGACCGTTTTTATGCAGGAACTGCGGCGAATCTGCGATCGGCACGGCATCATGCTCGTCGTCGATGAGGTGCAGAGCGGTGTGGGTCGCACAGGTAAATGGTGGGCTGTCGAGCACACGGGCGTCGAGCCGGACATGGTCTGCATGGCGAAAGGCATTGCCTCCGGGATGCCGCTCGGCGTGACGCT
>JASHRE010000157.1 GCA_030037515.1 Candidatus Sulfotelmatobacter sp. | reverse complement strand
CCTCGTGGGGCATGTACTACCCGACCCGCTGGGACTGGATGACCTACATCGGCACGATTGGCATGTTCTTGGCCGCGATGTTCCTGTTCCTGCGCTTCCTGCCCGCGATTTCGATCTTCGAGATGCGCACTCTTCTGCCTGAAGCCGAGGTGAAGGAATAATGGCCAGACGCGATCCCATCTACGGCATGATGGCGGAATTCGATTCGGCGACTGCGTTGGTCGAAGCCGCGCGCAAAACCCATCAGGCCGGATACAAAAAGATCGACGCCTACAGCCCGTTCCCGATCGAAGGCCTCGCGGAAGAAATCGGATTTCATCGCGACGAGGTTCCGCTGGTGGTGCTGATCGGAGGCTTGGTCGGCGGTTTGACGGGATACTTGATGCAGTACTGGATTTCTGCGGTCGACTATCCGTTGAACATCGGAGGAAAGCCCTATCACTCGTGGCCGGCGTTCATCGTGATCACGTTTGAGATGACGATTCTGTTCGCCGGCATTTCGGCCGTGCTCGGCATGCTCGCTCTCAACGGCCTGCCCATGCCGTATCACCCGGTGTTCAACGTGCCGCGATTCTCGGCGGCCAGCAAAGACCGCTTTTTCCTGATCGTGTTTTCTTCCGACAAAAAGTATCACGCAGCCGACGTGCGCAAGTTCCTGGAGGGTCTTGCGCCGCGCTCGATTTCCGAGGTGCCAAGCTAAATGGCGCGCCTTCGCCAATTCGGAAGCGCCAATAGGTCAGTAGGGACGGGCGCGCGCGCCCGTCCGGTTGAGCCGAGCTCGAGCGGACTTTTGAGGCTGCTCATCGGTGGCTGCCCCCCTGTTGTGCGCTTTTTGCGCCAGGGTGGTGGGAGTTCTGGCTGCTTCAGCGATCGGCTTCTGATCTTGGCAGCTCTCAGCCTGGTGATGGCCGCGGCGAGCAGCTGCCGCCTCGACATGCAGGTGCAGCCGCGCGAGAATCCGTTATCGAAGAGCGACTTCTACGCCGACCAGCGTTCCGAACGTCCGCCCGTCGAAGGCGCTGTCGCGCGCGACGATCTGCGCGAAGACACGTATTTCTACACCGGCAAGATCGGCGACAATCCCGGTGACGTCATGCCGTTCGCCGTCACCAAAGAAGTTCTGAATCGCGGACGCGAACGCTTCAACATTTTCTGCGCTCCATGTCACTCGCGCCTCGGCGACGGCAATGGCTTCGTGCCCTCGCGTGGATTCGCGCGCAAGCCGCCATCGTTTCACATCGCTCGCCTGGAAAAGGCGCCGCTTGGATATTTCTTCGACGTGATCACCAACGGCTTCGGCATCATGCCCGACTACGCTTCGCAGATTCCGCCGCCGGATCGCTGGGACATCATTGCCTACATCCGCGCGCTGCAGTTGAGCCAGAACGCGACCATGTCCGATGTTCCGGCGGGGCAGCAAGTTCCGTCCGAACCGCCGAAATTTCGCGAGCCCGGGTCGGGAGCGACTTTGCCCGTGTTGGCGCCCGGGACAAAGTCTCCGGAGGAAGGATCTCAGAATACGAAGGACGATATGCAGTCGGCAGCCATGAAGGGAAATCTGCAGGTGAACCAATAATGGGCGCTCCGGCCCCACAAATTCTCGATCTGACCGCGCCGCCGGTCGTCCACAAGATTGGGCAGCGATCGCTGATCGTCGGCGTGGTCTTCGCCATCGGCGCCGTTGCACTGGCATTCACACGGCCGGACGAGTTTTTTCGCGGTTATCTGCTCGGTTTCATGTGCTGGCTCGGTGTCGCGCTAGGCTCCATGGCGATTCTCATGATCCGTCACCTCACGGGCGGTGGCTGGGGCATGGTCATTCGGCGCATTCTCGGCGCAGGCATGCGCACATTGCCTCTGCTCGCGATCTTGTTCATCCCCATGATCATCGCGGTCTGGCAAGGTCGGATTTATCCCTGGGTGATGTCGCCGGATCAGGTCCGGGACCCGCACATCCGTGAGCATCTCGAAAAACACTCGTTCATCAAAGGCGCGTATCTCAACTTCCACGGTTTCCTCATTCGCGCCATCATCTATTTCGCGATCTGGAACCTGCTTTCGTTCCTGCTGTCGCACTGGTCGAAGCAGACCGACCGCGCCGGCGCGCCCGACAATACGCAGAAATTCAAAGCCGTCGCCGGACCCGGTTTGATTCTCTACGGATTCACCATTACTTTTGCCGCCATCGATTGGGTCATGTCGCTTGATCCAAGCTGGATTTCCACGATTTTCGGCCTCGTGATTCTCATCGGCGAGGTGCTTTCGGCGATGTGCTTCGCGGTCGTCGTGGAACGGATTCTCTTCAACTACCGGCCCATGTCGGAGATGCTGAAACCCGATTTTGTCCATGACCACGGCAAGTGGATGCTGACCTTCATCATGGTCTGGGCGTACTTCAGCTTCTCGCAGTGGCTGATCATCTGGGCGGGCAATCTGCCGACCGAAATTACTTTTTATCTGAAGCGGTTGAACGGGGGATGGGGATCGGTCGGGCTCTTCCTCGCGCTTTTCCATTTCGCCATTCCCTTCGCCATTCTTCTGTCGCGTCCGTTCAAGCGCAACATTCGCAAACTGGTCTGGCTCGCGGTATGGCTCATGCTAATGCGCTACGTTGATCTGTTCTGGATTATCGAGCCCAATTTTTCCCGGACTCTGACGATCACGGTCGCCGATATCGTCGTGCCGATCGCGATCGGCGGCTTCTGGCTGGCGTACTTCTTCCACAACCTCGGTTCCTTGCCTCTGTTGCCGGCTTATGATCCGTCTGCCGGCGAAGTGCTTGCGCCCCATCATCGGGGATTGCCGGAGAACGCATAATGGCGAACAACCCCGATCCGGTGAAATGGTCCAGCCAAGGCGACTTCGAACGCCGCGATATCGGCATCCCCGCTGTGCTCTGGTTTCTGGCGTCGCTGGCCGTTGCCGGCGTGATCATCACTTTCGTGGTGAGCGGCTTCTATCATTATTTGCAGGCGCGAAGCGAGGCCGAGCAGGCGCCCGTCAGTCCTCTGATCACGAATGCGCCGAAAGACACGCGTCATTTGCCGACCGATTACAAAGATTATCTGAAGCAGAATTTTCCCAGCCCGCAATTGGAAATCGACGAGCGCACGCAGCTCAACCAGATTCGTTTGAACGAAGAGCAGGTCCTCGCCACCTATGGCTGGGTCGACCAGAAGGCTGGAGTCGTTCGCATTCCAATCGAGCGCGCCATGGATTTGATCGCGCAACGCGGCTTGCCGACGCGCTCGCAGGAAAATGCAGCCTCCAGTAGCGAGGACCGGAAAAAATCGAAGATAACGAAGTGAACACAACCGTCAAAAATCGATGCCGGGAAGGATACGACTTCAGTCGCGCCCAATCTGCGCCAAACGGTTCGTATCAGAGCATGCCCTCAAGCAGGAATGATTCGGATCCGGGTATGGCGTCCGGCGTGCCGAAGCCGCCACGCGACAAGCGCTCCTTGGGGCGCTGGGGCCGTAACTTGCTTTCATGCACACTGCTGGCCATCTCGCTGGCTTCCCCCCTGACCTCGGCGCAGACCATGTCGAACGGCGTGATGGCCCCCCCCTCGAACGTGCGTCCGCCGCGGCTTGAGAATGTCGG
>JASHRE010000156.1 GCA_030037515.1 Candidatus Sulfotelmatobacter sp. | reverse complement strand
AGATAAAGACGGATACTTCTGGATCATGGGCCGCGTCGACGACGTGCTCAACGTCAGCGGACATCGTCTGAGCACGATGGAAGTCGAGAGCGCGCTTGTGGCGCACGAGGCGGTGGCGGAAGCCGCGGTCGTTGGCCGTCCCGACGAATTAAAAGGCCAGGCGATTTCGGCATTCGTCACGCTGGAGCAGGGAAGAGTGCCGTCGAATGAACTGAAAGAAGAACTGCGCAAGTGGGTGGCAAAAGAGATCGGAGCGCTGGCCAAGCCCGACGACATTCGCTTCACTGACACGCTGCCGAAAACGCGCAGCGGAAAAATCATGCGCCGCCTCCTGCGTGAACTCGCCACTAGCGGCGAAGTCAAAGGCGACACGACCACGCTCGAAGACTTCACCGTCATCGCAAAATTAAAGGAGCAAGACGAAGCCTAGATTTGTGCAGGGACAGTCGATGGGTCCCCTGCACGCCCGGTTTGGCGTGATGGGGCCGAGGTCAGCCGATCAGCAAGTGTTTCATGTGTGTGTCCATCGCGCAGTCGTGCGCACGGACGGATCATTCCAGAAATCCCATTCGGTCCTCGACATCATGTAGCGCGCATTTGCTTCTTTTCTCTTCACACATTGAAATCGTGAAACCGTGCCAGCCAAAACCGGCGAGGACCGGACGGTGAACGTGGGGTGTCCCAGCCGGCTCTCGCTGGTGTGCGAGACCCGCGAACCGCGGAACCTTCCAGCTTTCGAACCAGCCCAAGCTGCTTCAGTGCCCGTCCCGCTGTCGAGAGCGTCTCCCATTGCGGTTCACTCACGGTGAATGTGTTCGGGCGTAACGACATAAGCCATGACCACAAACCGATATCGGCGGCGTGCTTGTTCGCGCGAACCTGCAGAAACAGATCGCGGCCCTTGGACGTGAGCAATGGCTGGCGGGGTAGAAGCTGAAAGTCAGAATGCAAGTCCCGCCTGCCGCAGAGGCGTCCGAGATCTCGCCACGTCTCAAGAAAATATGGAAACCGGGAACGAGTTGTCTGCGTTTGAAATCCTAAACTCCCATGTCACGCAAACACGGCCAGACATACTCGTGGCTGTTTCCTTTGCCGGAGCGGAAACTTGGAGAATGTGCCGGCTGACCCCTGCTGAACGCTACACTCAGCCGTTCCTGCCTCATCGGGTATATGATTTTGAGATACATTCTCGTTTCGCCTCGAATGGAGTCTCTGCATGCCCTCCACGCTCCTCTCCATCAATGGACGAAGTTATTCATTCGATGTCGACCCTCAAACCAGTCTTCTGACCGTTCTGCGCGAGCATCTCGATCTGACCGGCAGCAAATACGGATGCGGCGAAGGACAATGCGGCGCCTGCACGGTGCTCATCGACGGCCAAGCGCGGCGTTCCTGCATCACGCGCGTGGGAACGATCGCGCGCAAGCAAATCACGACTATTGAAGGCCTCGCCTCAGGGGAGCAATTTCATCCCGTGCAGGAAGCTTTCCTAGAAGCAGGCGCGATGCAATGTGGCTATTGCACCTCGGGCATGATTATGTCGGCGGTCGCGCTGCTCAAGCGCAATCCCGCGCCGAAAGGTAGCGACATCATCGATTTCATGGACGGCAACGTCTGCCGTTGCGGAACCTACCCACGCATTGTGAGCGCGATTCAGAAAGCGGCGAAGGCAATGAGTTCGTCTGCCGCGGCGAAAGGAGCCGGGCGATGAGCGAAATCACCAATGCAAACTCCTGTCTGCAGGCAATGCTCGAACCCGAGCGCTACGAACTTTCGGCTGCCGCTCCCTATCACTTCGATCTCGATCGGCGCGAATTCTTCAAGTTTCTCGGCGCTGGCGTGGTCGTCGTTTCGGTGTTGAAATCGGCTATGGTCGCGCAGGAGTCTGGCGGCTCACGCCGCTGGCGCGGCGATTCGCTGCCCAAGGAAATCGATGCCTGGCTGCACCTCGGAGAAAACGGCCGAGTGACCGTCTATACAGGGAAAGTCGAGATTGGCCAGAACATTCGCACTTCGCTCACGCAAGCTGTCTCCGAAGAACTGCGCGTTCCCATGGAAAAAGTCGAGCTCGTGATGGGCGATACCAAGCTCACTCCCTTCGATATGGGCACCTTTGGCAGCCGCACGACTCCCACCATGAATCTGCAGCTTCGCCGGGTTGCAGCCGCAGCACGCGACACCCTGCTCACTTTGGCGGCCAAAGAATGGAACACCGATGTTCAGAATCTAATCGCGGAAGACGGAAAAATCACCGATCCGCACACGAATCGCTCTCTGCAATATGCGGCGCTGACCAGGGGCCGGCAGCTAACCGAAACTTTGCCGGCCGAAGATCCCCTGATTCCCGCCGCGGACTGGAGAGTCGCCGGCCAGCCGGCCGGCAAAATAAATGGCCGCGACTTCGTCACGGGCGCGCACCGCTACCCGTCCGATCAGAAGCTCCCTGACATGCTTTACGGCAAAGTTTTGCGGCCGCCGGCGTTCGGAGCGACCCTCGTTTCTCTCGACGCGAAGAAAGCTGAGCGGATGGGCGTTACGGTCGTTCACGACGGCGATTTCGTTGGAGTGGCCGCTGCCAATTCGGACCTAGCGGCGGCTGCGATCGCGACCATTCAGGCGCAATGGAAATCCGAGCCGCAGATTTCCAACAAAGAGCTTTTTGACTATCTGAAACAGAATCCCACCGGAGGCCACGATCCCTCCGGAGATGGCGATCGCTACGAAATCGGCAATGTCGATCCGGTTTTCGCCTCCGCCGATCACAAATTGCAAGCCACCTACACGCTGCCTTACATCGCCCACGTGCCGCTCGAGCCGCGCGCCGCACTGGCCAAATGGGATGGCGACAACGTAACCGTCTGGACGGGCACGCAGCGTCCATTCGGCGTCCGCGGCCAATTGGCCGAAGCGTTCCGCGTTCCCGAAGATCAGGTTCGCGTCTTCATGCCCGATATGGGTTCCGGATACGGGGGTAAGCATACGGGCGAAACTGCTATCGAGGCAGCGCGTTTGGCGCGGGCGGCGAAGTGCCCCGTGAAGGTCGTCTGGACGCGCGAAGAGGAATTCACTTGGGCATATTTCCGCCCGGCCGGTGTCATGGAGGTCACCGCCGCAGTACGCGGCGATGGCACGATTACTGCTTGGGAATTTCACAACTACAACTCCGGAT
>JASHRE010000155.1 GCA_030037515.1 Candidatus Sulfotelmatobacter sp. | reverse complement strand
AACCCGCCACAAAAACGCCGGTCGCGTACTCACCAGCAGATGTGATGGGGTTGATGGCATAGTTCGAGAATTTGTTAAGCGCAGTGTTGTATTTTGGGCTGCCGCCACCGGCCGAGAGAAGTTGGAAGCACGGGGTCGTGGTCGAGCCGCAATTTGCCAGTGTAAAACCAGACCAGTCGTTCTCTTGCGCGTCGATGAGGATGAGGCCGTTCCCGCTGTTCTGAAAGTCGATCGTGATGCCACCGGACAATTTCGTGTTGTAGGCGTCGCTCCCTGTCCACCCATTCGGGCACTCAAACTTCACCTGCGTAGTGACGCTGCTCGTGACTCCTTCGAAGCTGAGGGCCATGATTTGTGCGTTGTCATTCGACCCTCCTGTGACGTAGCTAACATTGTTAGGTGGAAAAGGCGGGCAGTCATAGGTGCTGCCGCCACCCGTGAAATAAACAACACCGCCGGTCGCCTTAAGACTGTCGATTGAATTGGCCAACTCTCCGCTCGTCATGCTGGCATTGACCACAATGTAGTAAGGACTCATACCGCCAATTGGCCCGCTCGAGGCCTGAACCAACGAGGGGTAACCAAAGTCGCATGTCGTACCAAGAAGCATCATGCAAACGATAGCAACCACCAAAAACGATCTTGAGAGACACAATGATTCTTCGACTCGCATCGAAATCTCCTTCAGGGCTAATGACCAAGCGCTGAGCTGATATGCACCACCGACTAGGAGGTGGGCAGCCTAGCACGCGGCGGATGGCGGGTCAATTTGCGCATCAGGAAGGGCATCAGCAAAACCATCCCTCGCGGCGACTCGATGAGGGTCGGACGGTTGGCGAAAATCTCTGTTTCACTCAAAACGGCCGGCCATGGTTCTTTAGCGCGATCAAGGTGCTGCCGTTAATGGTCGCTGCGGCGACTGGTCTGCCGACATTCGCAGCGGTATTTTGACGCTAGCATCCCTGCGGCTATCGCGATCCGCCATCCGGCTCGAAGTCTTTCTGTTTTGTGTACGCTGGGAACGCCGCGATGGAACGAAGGTTGTCGGAAAGTGGCAGCAACAAAAGCCGTTGAGACTACCTGTTGGTCATGCAAGTCCGCAAGTCCCGTGAATACAACCAAGCAACCAAGTTCTCCTTCACTCATCCACACATCCTTGAAATCCCACGTGCCCAGGTTCTAAGCGAAATCGCTTGTTCGCGCCGGTTGATGTTCAAATCCCCTTGCCCATCCCCGCGGCTCGTGGCATCCGATAATCAATTTCTTCTTAGTGCGAGACTTGTGTATTTTCCTCGTTGGAAGAAGGAGCAATGCCCTTTAGATATTGATCGAACCAGGCGGTTGTGCGGCGGACCGAGTCAATCTGGTTCTCGCGTTTCACGAAGCCATGACCTTCGTTTGCGTAATAGTGAACATCCACAGTCCGACCCTCGTTCTTGAGAATATCCACCACCTGCTGCGCCTCCTCTTTGGGTACACGCGGATCATTGTCACCTTGCAGCACCAGCAAAGGCGCCTTTTCGCTGCGAATGTAAGTAATGGGCGAGTCCGCCTGATAGATTTTTTGATTCTGCTCGGGGTCGCCGAGCAGCGCCTTCAGATATTCGTTGAGCGATGGGTCCGAACTCTTGAGCATCGAGGACCAGTTGATAATCCCATACATTTCCACCGCGGCCGCCCAGGTTTGCGGCTCTTTCCCGATTGCCATCAGAGTCATAAAACCACCATACGAGCCACCCGTGATCCCAATTCTTTTCGAATCAACGTATCCCGTGGCCTTCAGGAATTCCACTCCAGCCATCTCATCCCTCAAGTCGCCACCGCCGAGATCCTGAAAATTGGCTTTTTGAAACTCCAGCCCATAACCGGTAGATCCCCGAGGATTCGGTGCGATACAGATATATCCACGCGAGGCGAGCGCCTGGACTTCGGGACTCCAGTAGTCTGATCGCTGTCCGGTGGGACCGCCATGAGGAATCACCAGAGCGGCGTTCGATCCGTCACGTTTCAAATTGAATGGCATCCACAGAAGCGCGCTGATGATTTTTCCATCGAAGGCCTTGTAGTGCACAACCTGCGCCGGCGGAAGCGGAATCGCACGCAAGCTTTCGATGGTGGAAAAGCTCAATTGCTGGCTATGCTTTGTGCTCAGGTTGTATATCCATAGATCCCCCGGCTGATTGGAGGATTCATGAGAAACGATGACGCGGTCGCTCTGCGGAGCAAATTCGGTAGGATCGCCGGACAGTGTGTTCAGACCTTGCGGCAGATTGATCTTTTCTGCCTTACCGCTAGCCCGATCCACGAGATACGCCTCGGTCAATCCGTCAGCGTTGATTACGTAGCTGAAGCGCTTGCCGTCGGGCGAAAAGGTTCCGGCGAACGCTTCCCATTTCAAGTCTGTCACCCACGTGATCCTCTTGCTGGCGATGTCCAGCAGGGCCACATTCATGTACCCTCCTTTTGCATCGCAGCTGAGCAGTATGGTTCGACTATCTGGAGATACCGATGATGCCAGGTAGCGAACCGTACCCTGGTGGGACGTGAGATTTTCAGCCTTGCCCGAGCTCACATCAATGGCATAAACATCGGCATCGGTGAACGGAGGATTCACGCGGCCGGCAATAATCGTCTTATCGTCCTTGCTCCAACCGACCACATTCCACGAATAACCTGGTTGCTGCTCATGCGTGAGCATACGAACCTGGCGCGTGCTCCAATCCAGCAATGCAATGTCGTATTGCGCCCCCTGCTTGGGTTTCCGGGAGAAAGCGATCGCGCGTCCATCGTGGGACCAGTGCGGGTCCTCCTCGCGAATGTCAGGCGTGCTGGTCAAATTGATCGGTGCACCGCCATCGCTCGGAACCGCGAAAAGATCCCAAAGTTCATTGCCCGCCTGATCCTGCTGGTAGACAATCCATCTCCCATCGGGGGACCATACGGCACTGTATTGTCGGTCGTCGGACTGTGTGAGCTGGATTGGCCAGCCCCCCGACGAGCGCACCTTCCAGAGATTGAAGCGGCCCGACATGTCAGTGGTAAACACGATCTGCTGTCCGTCCGGAGACCAGGCCGCGCCAAAAACATTTCGGGTGTAAAACAGGTCCTCGAACGGTGCAGGTCGGGCTTCAGGATTGCTTGTCGACAGAATGGATCCGGGATCGGTGAGTGCTCGATCATCGGGTCCAGTCGAAGCCTTGTCCGACCCATACAGGCCGCAACAAAACATGCACAAAACCGCCACTAATCTGTGAGTTGTCATACCGACCTCCATGGATGCGCGGGAAGCCATGATAGCAACGTCGGGCGGAGTGGTGTTAAATTCCCCGTTTCAAAATGGCCGGACATGGTTGTTCAGCGCGATTGGCCCGGGTTCGCGATCTCCGGTTTGCGCACCACACGAAGGGAATGGGCGATCCGGGAAATCCCCTTTGTCTGGCA
>JASHRE010000154.1 GCA_030037515.1 Candidatus Sulfotelmatobacter sp. | reverse complement strand
CGGGAGTGTCCAGATCGATGACTAGGCGAGTAATCGGCGGCCGGGAGTGGAACAGCCCGGCGCGGACGTCTTTCACCGCTCCGACATAGATCGACTGGCTGCGCAACTCGGCCCCCGGAACCGCGTTGGGAAAATCCAGAACAAGACGATCGGGTCCAGTCAACACACGCGGCTGCGGGGTGATTCGATCGCTGGCGTCCACTTCGATCTCAACCGAATCCTTGCTTCCTAGGATTTTGAGTTGACGGATCACCAGCTGCGCTTCCGCGCCAGTTCTTAGCGAGGCGCCTTGCACCACGCCCTGTGGTGAACGTTGCGCCCACATCGAAGGCAAGAAACCTAGCAGCAGCAAAACTGCATGGGCCCGAACAGGAGAAAAGCCGCGCATCAACTTCTAAGGCCTCGGTTTACTGGATTTTGTAGTCTGATTGTAGCAGCTGCAAGGCGGTGCCGTGAGACACTCTTGGTACGTGAACCAGCGGAAAATGTCGGAGCAGAATCTACCGAACTGTTCCCATTGCGGCCCAAGTTGCCGACCTCTTAGACGGGCGATCGATGCTTTGCGGGGTGAACCTTTGCCAGACAATTTGTGCGGTTTCACTGAAAACAATCGACTTAATTGGGTTCTTTCTGGAAAATTCACGGTTTTGCAAAATTTACTTCATGCAGCATACGCCTGACTATATCTATGAGCTTATTTACATTTTAGAGCTGATCCTTTAGTCCACGGCAGGACCTGGCTCAGTTGCTGATTCGGGCGACAGGAGACGAATAGGTGAACGTGGTCGCATGCGACGTTGCCGGAAACAATCTCCCGTTCATGCTTCAGGGCGAGTGGGCGCAGAAAGTCGCGCACCCCGGATCGCGACCTCGCTCGCGATACTTCGGCACAAACACCAGATGCACCTTCAGGTCGCTCTTCGCCTGGCGGTCCACGCGGCCACGTTACACAAAACCTTCGGGCGAATGCGACTCAACAGAAAGGCTGACGGTCCATGAAGACCTAATGCTCAAAACAGAATCTCTGGGGTTACTTCCTCATCGCCTCGTTCGCGGCTTGGGCGGCAGCCTTCAGCTCCAGGTTGACCTGCGCTAGTAACTGCCTTGCCTTCTCCGCATGGCCCTTCATGTCGTAGCGATTATCTTTTTGAGCTTCTGCGATGTAGTGGTTGGCTTCAACGACTAGGCGCTGCGCTTCTGCAAGATTGGGATGCCTGGCCTTGTCGATGTCCTGTACGGGCTCTTGACCGATCATAAGGATGCAAAACACAAATACGCTGCAGAGGGTTGTGACTTTTTTCATTGTTCGCCTCCAAGTCAGTTTATTTTCCGACGATCAGGGAATTTTACAGAGAGACGCTTCAGAAAATCTGGGCGGAACGTTGCCCTTCAGCGTTGCGCTCGGAGTGTAACTTCGACGTGCCCGCAGGTTGCGCCGACGCGAACTTTAGTTTCCATCAAGGTTGGCGTGCGGACGACAAAAGCGGACTCGTGGAACGTTAGACTTCGGCAATAACGCCAGATTCACAGCTCCCTAAAGTCGTTCCGCGGAAGACTCCGTTCGTTTCTTGATTCAAGCCGCTGAGCCGTGAATCTCCCCTCGCTTTCAAACCTGATCGTTGTGAAAACGCCACTGGGAGTAATCTTGAATAGCGACTTCGAAAGATGCTTTTGGACGCCGGAGCATGTACGTGTGAACACCGCGCAGCAGTTGCGGGGGTGTCATCTCAAAGCTGATCGCAAGAATGTCAATTGTCCTGAGACCCGGCTTTTCTTCCGTGCTCCGCTTAAGAGTCGGCCGGTTTCAGCCGGCGGCGCTGACTCGATCGAGCACCCCGGACCCGAACCGCTAGCGCGGTCTGCCGAGCACCTTTATTGGTCGACTTAAGATGAGCGCTAAATTTCGAGTTCCCCAGGGTTTCCCAGGTCTGACGAGCAAGAGGCTGATTGTCCCTTCAGTTCGGGGCTGCGGGCATTCCTCGCAAAGCCTTTCGCCTTCAGGCGAAAACAGCACGTTGCTCGCTAACGTTCTCGCTGTTAAACTCCCTGCACGGAGGAAGCTTGCCCGAGCGGAGCCACGTGCCAAACGTGAGAAAACTCGCTGTGCGGGCGAAGGACTATGCCCGTACGCCCGCTTGCTGAAAACGATATTCCCCAGGTCGCGGACCTCTACTGGAAGGTTCTGCGCGAACGAAGCGGGGCTGCGCCTCTGTTGGTTCACTCCTTTCTTACTGAACTGTATTTTCACAATCCGTGGATGGACAGCAGCATCCCTTCCCTGGTGTATGAAGAAAAAGGAAGAATTGCGGGATTTCTGGGTGTAATTCCTCGCCGAATGTGCTTTCGAGGTGAAACCGTTCGCGTCGCTTACGGGGGGAATTTTGTCGTGCACCCGGATTTTCGCACCACTTTGGCGGGGCTGCACTTGTTGCGAACCTACATGGCAGGTCCGCAAGATCTTTCGCAGACAGATTCGGCGAATGACACGTCGCGAGCCCTGCTCGAGCGGCTGGGCTTCACGACGATTGTCCCCTACAGCACGTATTGGGTGCGCCTGCTGCGGCCCGTACGATCCGGGACGCTCGCGATTGCGCACGTGGCCGAGAGCGCCCTTGCTTCTTCGTTGGATTTTATCATCCGGCCCTTCAGCAGTATGGCGGACCGATTTGCCGCCAGGCTTTCCGCCAGCCCGTTTCGTCAGGTCGAGTCCCGATTGCAGGCATCGGAATTGGACGTCGACACTCTGTTGTGCTGCCTAGCGCAATTCCGCCAGGGATACTCATTGTGGCCCGATTACAACGCCGATTCGCTGGGCTGGCTTCTCGCGTTCATGCAGAAGATGAGAGGGCATGGAGAAGATCTGGGCAAAATGGTTTTGCGGGATGAGGCCGGAAAAATCGTGGGCTGGTACATCTACTACCGCACCAGAGGTGGCTTTGGCGGGGTTGCACAAGTCGGAGGGGAAAAAAAACGGATGAAAGAAGTTCTGGATCATCTGTTCTACGATGCGTGGAGCCACGGAGCTATCGCCTTGCAGGGCGTCGTTGACCGCCAGCTTATCCCGGATTTCTCGGAGAAAAACTGCTTCTTCACGTGTCGTGGCGGGTGGACGGTCGCCCAGTCACCTAAGCCACATCTTCTGGGAGTCCTCAACAATGGGGATGCATTCCTGTCGCGGCTTGATGGCGAGTGGTGCCTGGCGCTTGGTTGTTGAGACCGCCCCCCTGCCACCTGTGAATAGTTGAGTCAGTCAAACCCGACTCGGGCGGTTACCTTGGTGACCGTCCTGTCGCGGCAAGGGGATGTAATTCGGTGGCGTTCCCTGTAGATTAGCGTGCGGTGGGACATCCTCCCGAGCCGTTGCGATGCCGGATGCCAGGGTTGATTCCCCCAAAGAGAATCTTTGTTGACAACACGCTACGCCGCACACAACATGGGGCGAAGCAGCATTGGTCAGTCAGCAATCCATTCCCAGCATGCGATCCGGTTTAGTTTTACAAATCAGTCTTTTGGAGGCCGCTGGTTGCGAAGCACTGTGCGTTCGCACCAGGCGGGACTCGATTCACAATTTTCCGACGATGAAGGAGAGCATCCATGAGGAGTAGTGTTTTCGAGAAACTCACTCGAATCGTCTCAAGGGCGCTTGTCAGCGCGCTGCTTGTGACGTTCGCTGTCCCACTCATAGCACAACCCAGCGATTCCCATGCGTATGACGTCAGCAAGGAAATCACCCTCAGCGGCACAGTTTCGGGCGTGGTGACAAAAACTGCTCCGGGGACGCTGCTCGGGGCTCACCTGCTTCTCGCGACCGTTTCAGGCCAGGTCGATGCCAGCCTGGGAAGATGGGCTTTCGCGGGCAAGGATCCACTCTCAGTCACCATCGGGCAGCAGATTGAGGTGACCGGTGTGATGCAAACGGCGAACGGGCGCGAGGTGTTCATCGCGCGCACGGTGAAGTTTGGCAGCCACGTCTACACGCTGCGCAACGCGCACGGGATCGATATATCACCGACAGCACGGGAACTCGCCGCGAAGAGAGGGGAGTCGCTATGAGCCGGAGAATTGTAGGGAGCGCGCTGGCAGTTTTTGTGTGCGGAGTTTTGAGTTTTCTGACCAGTTGCAGCAGCAGCAGTTCGAAAACGAGTACAACAACGCCGACACCGTCTGCGATTACGCCCGTCAGCGGCACTTCGCCACAAAGCGCGCAGGTTGGCGCGGCGTTCGGAACCGCATTGGCCGCGACCGTAACGGACAGCAGCGGAAGTCCAGTTAGCGGAGCATCGGTAACGTTCACCGCCCCCAGCAGCGGAGCGAGTGGAACCTTTAAAACGAGCGGTTCGGCTACGGAAACTGACACCACCAATAGCAGCGGCGTGGCGACGTCGTCGACGTTCACAGCCAACATGACAGCCGGGGCCTATACGGTGACGGCTGCGGTGTCGGGCGTGAGTACAACGGCCAACTTCAATCTGACGAACACGGCCGCTGTCGTCACTAATCCCGTTTACGTGTTCTACGCCAGCGGCACGGAGGTGCCGAATGCAAGCACAAACGGCAGCAGCACCCCGCTGTATTACGCTCTCGCCGGCGCAGTTGCCATCAACTCCAGCGGCAACGTCGTGAGTGGTGAGGAGGACTACAACGACGGAGTTGAGATCACGGAGCTTGACGTGCCCATCACGGGCGGAGCTCTGACCGTAGATGCAACCACCGGCCAGGGAACGCTCACGCTGCAAACAGCCAACACGCTGTTGGGCGTTTCGGGGACGGAGACGCTTGGCGTGCAGTTTGCCAATACCGATCACGCCCTTATCGTACAGTTCGACGAATCGGCCACTTCCAGCGGCAGCCTGGATCTCCAAACATCAGGCACAAGCAGCGGGAGCAATTCCTTCCTGCTCTCTGGGGTTGATTCCGGATACGACCCGGTCGGGTATGGCGGAGTGTATTCGGTCAGCAGTGGAGCGATCACGGGCGTTGCCGACGTGAACGACGACGGAACAATAGCAACCGGTAATGAGTTTACTGCGACCGCCGGATCGCCGGATAGCCTCGGCCGCGGTGCGATCAACAATCTCACGATCAACGGCGTAACGCTGGCGTTGTACTACTACAACGTCGGCCCGGAGACGACGCGGATTATCGACATGGATGTGGCCGGGACCGTCGGGGCCGGCGCTGCTGCGGTTGGTTCAACCTACGGCCAAGGCAGCACGACCTTCACCAACTCGTCGCTCGGAAACTCGGTCGTCGGTCTCGAGGGCGACCCGTTTGGACTTTCCTATGCCGTGGCCGGGAGCATCATCACAACTCCGACTTCGGGCACATTCACGGGCACCGCCGATGACCGCCAAGATAGCGGGACCGCTCAGGCCATCTCGGGGACGTACAGCGTTTCCAATTCGGTGGCCTCAACCACGTATAACGGCTATAGCAGCCTGAGCATCACCAATAGCCCCTTGGCCAACGTGGCTAGCCTGGGAGTGTACATGACGGATCCAGCGCTGAACCTTTTGGATCCAAACAACACATCGGGCGGGGGCGGCGCTCTCGTGCTGGATCTCGACTCGGTGCTGTCTGGCGGAACGGGAATCGTGATTCCGCAAACCGACACCACTTCTGCGAACTTCAACGGCACTTACGCCCTTGGCGCGCAGGAGTACTTTGCCCACGGTGGCGTCGTGTTCGAGTTCGACTACCTCGGACAGGGCTCGGTTTCGAGCCTTGGTTTGAGTGGCAGCGGACTTGTGAGCGACCCGTTCGCCTTTTTCGGTCCCAGTCCGGCGCTGTATACCGATGTTTCAATGACGGGAACTGCGACACCGGACCCGGCCGAAGCAACCAACGGGCGTTACACGATGCCATTGGTCGTGGACGCGTTTACAGCGAGCCCGTACGACAACCTCTCTCTGACCATCTACCAGGCAAATGGCGGACAACTCCTGTTCATCGAAAACTCCGCCGTTGGCTTTGGGTCATTCCAACAGCAAGGCTCGCTTACGGGTTTGCCGGCCAACAGGAGGCCAGTGAAGAAGGTGCGGCAAAAGTGAGACCTTAACTCAAACCCTCGTTCTCGGCATGCTGACCCGACAGTCGGCAGTCAGAAGCTTCTGATTCAGTGGCGCACTTCGGTGCGCCACTTTTTGCTTTCAGGAACCTTCTGCAGGGGCAGATTGACGAAGAACCTTGCCCGGTGCGAGGTCGCTCTTTTGACGGAGAGATGTTGCAAGAAATGATGGTAGCCCGCAGCCACCGTTGGGCGACGTAATGGATCAGGTAAGTCGTATAGATGCGCTTACCGGCACGGGTTTTACCGGGGGTTGGAGTCTTTAGTTAGTACACTTTATACCACTTGCATAAAATTGCGATGGTCGCTACTCTAGCGTCACTTTGGTTCTGTGTCGAAGTAACCCGGACACTCAAATTAACGACACTCCCCCTGTAAAAATTGCGCGGACTTAATTGGCCCAGCCACTTCCGGCCAACAGCGGCGTGACGCGGTGTCTGCGAGGGAAAGATTTTGCGGTCCTCAATGTGACTCAGAAGGCGAAGCTATGAATGCCAGCAACACAGTCCTGCCAGGGTACGGGTCAATCAGTGCTCTAAGGGCCACCATTGCGACTCATTGGTTTGCAGTGCGGACGCGATCGCGTCACGAAAAGGTCGTCGAGCGGGGGTTGCAGAGTCAGGGGCTCGATGTGTTCTATCCGGTGGTGAATCAAGTTCACCAGTGGAGTGATCGGCGCAAGCTGGTCGAGACTCCTCTGTTTGCCGGCTACACATTCGTTCGCATCGCGCCGATTCCGGAGGATCGCGTCAGAGTATTGCGTACGCAGGGAGTGGTGGAGTTGGTGGGAGCGCAGGGCCAGGGCATTCCGATTCCTGAAGATCAGATTGAAGCCGTGCGAGCCGTTGCCGCGTTAAACTTGCCCTTCACGCAGCACGTATTCCTGAAGGTCGGTCAGCGCGTTCGCGTTCGCGGCGGCGCGCTCGACGGAGTGGAGGGAGTTCTGGTAGGCAACAGCCGGAATCGTAACCTGGTCATTTCGGTCGAGCCCATCCAGCGCTCTCTTTCCATTTGCATCGAAGGCTACCAGGTTGAGCCGGTCTGATCGGAAGTGGTTTTTGTCTTCTCAGGACAGCACGTCTCAGGCTGAACCGTTGAAAGTAGATCTTTTCTGTCCTTTTTCCCTAGGCATCCCCTACCATCACAATTCTGAAGAGCATCGTCATGAGCCAAACACAGCCTTTTAAAAAGCCGTCGAGCACACCAGAATCTGATCCCAACCAGATCGAGAGCGGTGACGAGCCCATCGCTTCCCTGCGCAGCGTGCGTGCGGAGACCGAAGTCAAAGCCATTCTCGCGGCGCTAAAGCGGACGGGCTGGAACCGTAAACAAGCGGCGCGCCTGCTGAGTATTAGCTACCGCGGGTTGCTCTATAAGATTCGCCGGCACAACATTACTGCGGCGTAGAAGAAAGCGGGTGGGATCGGACCGATGGGGCGGTGCAGCGGGAATTCTGTGAATTAGGAGATGTCAGGAATGCAGATGAAGGTAAAAATGATCGCGCTGACAGGAATCCTTGCGCTGGTACCGAGCGCCAGCATGGCGCAAAGCACAATGAACATGGCCTCGCCAGAAAAGGTCACGCCGGCGGCAGCCAAACCGGACACACCGGCACTCGATACTTCCTTCCGGGACCGTTACCCCCGTTACAAACTCGAAGCCGGGGATATTTTCGATATCGGCTTTGAGCTGAGCCCTGAATTCAATCAGACGGTGACCGTGCAGCCGGATGGCTTCATCACTCTGCGCGGGGTGGGCGATGTGCACGTGGCTGGCGAGACGGTTCCCGAACTGACGGAAACGCTGCGCACGGCCTATCAGAAGATTCTTCACGAACCGCTTATCAGCGTTACCCTGAAGGATTTCCAGAAGCCCTATTTCATTGCCGACGGGCAAGTGGGGCATCCGGGCAAGTATGAACTGCGCGGCGACACAACTTTGACCGAAGCGATCGCCATGGCCGGTGGATTCCAGGACAGCGCAAAACACTCCCAGGTGTTGCTGTTCCGGCGAGTCAGCGATCAGTGGACTTCAGCGCAGGTTTTCGACGTGAAGAAAATGGAAAACAAGCGTGATTTACGCGAAGATCCGCTGCTGCATCCTGGAGATATGGTGTTCGTGCCCAAAAACCGCTTATCGAAAATCAAGCCCTGGATGCCGACTTCGTCGGTCGGAACTTTTGCGGCCGCGCAATAGGAAGGAATCTGCATGAGCGATAATTTTGCATTCAACCCGGAGAATCTGGCGCTGCGCTTCAAGGCGAAAGATGTCGTAGCCGCCGTTTTTCGATACAAGAAAACAGCTCTGCTGTGCTTCTTCGGCATTCTGACGGGAGCGGCGTTGGCGGCATTTCTGCAACCGGCACAGTACACCGCGACCACCGAATTCTTGGTGGGAGAAGGGCGGGTGGACGAAGTCGTCAGTCCTGAGCCGACAGTGCAGCCCATGGTCAAGCCGGTTAGCGAAGAGGATCTGAACTCGGAAATCGAACTGCTGCACAGCCAGGATGTCCTGCGCCAGGTGGTCGTGGCATGCGGATTGGATCAGCGGCACAGCTTGCTCGACCGTGTCTTCGGCACGCCCACCGCTCAGCGGCGCATTGATCGCGCCGTCGTGCGGCTGGGAAAAGAATTGAGAATCGAGCTGGTGAAAAAGAGCAATCTGATTGACGTTACCTACAAGGCGCGAGACCCGCAAGTCGCCGTACAGGTGCTGAAATCTCTGACCGATGCGTACATGCAAAAACACGTGCAGGTACACAGCCCTCCAGGTCAGTTCGAATTTTTTGAGCAGGAGACCGAGCGCTATAAGGGAAATCTGGCCGACGCCGAGGCGCAACTGAAGCAATTCTCCGATCAAAACGATGGAGTAGCGCCGCAGGTGAGCCGCGACATCGCCCTGCAGAAACTGAGCGAATTTCGCTCGAGTCTGGAACAGACGCGGGCCGACATTGCCAGCACCGAGCAGAGGATTAAAACCTTGGAGAAGCAAGCTGGAGCCACACCGGAACGGCTGACAACGTCGACACGGACCTCGGACGACGCACAGGTCTTGCAATCCCTCAAGACAACGCTCATGGGCCTGCAATTGAAGCGCACTGAGCTGCTAACCAAATACCAGCCCAGCTATCCCTTGGTGCAGGAAGTCGACAAGGAGATCGGCGAAGCCCAAGCCGCTATCGTGGCAGAGGAAGCCAAGCCGCTGAACGAGCAGACGACGGACCGCAATCCGACCTACGCCTGGATCAATGAGGAGCTGGCGAAGGCACGAGCCGATTACACCAGCCTGCAGGCCAAAGCAGCCGCTGAACAGGCTATCGTGGCCAGTTATGAACAGCGCGCTCGCGACCTGGCGCAGAAAGATCTGACCCAAGAGGATCTGCTGCGCACGGTCAAGACGGACGAAGAGAATTATCTGCTCTATCTGCACAAGCAGGAGCAGGCCCGCATGAGCGAAGCGCTGGACCGGACTCGCATTCTCAATGTTGCGGTGGCCGAACAGCCGGTGGCGCCCAGCCTGCCTTCGAATTCCCCGTGGGCTCTGCTGTCTGGCGGATTTTTCTTCGCCCTGTTGTTTTCACTCGGCGCTGCTCTAGCCCAACAGCACCTTGACCCCTCATTCCGTACCCCGGACGAGGTCACTGCGGAACTGCAGATCCCGCTGCTGGCAGCTGTCCCACGCGCAGATTCGAGCGCCAACCGGCCGCACAACCGCAACGGCCACGAATTGCAGCAAGCGGAATATTCGGTTTCCAATACCCTGACCCACGTCGGATAGAGGATCCATGTATCTAGACTTTTACGGACTGAGAGAAGAACCCTTCGGAGTCACGCCTGATCCGCGCTTTCTGTATCTGAGTTCGGAACATCGGGAAGCTCTGGCTTCGATCTATTACGGGATCGAAGCCGGCCGCGGATTCATGGCTCTGATCGCGGTCCCGGGGATGGGCAAGACCACCCTGTTGTTCCATCTGCTGGAACGGTTTCGCTCCTCGGCACGCACTGCATTTCTGTTCCAGACGCAGTGCAATTCGCGTGAGTTCATGCGCTTTCTGCTGACCGAGCTTGGCTGTGGAAGCGGGAACGGGCAAGATCCAGTGGCGATGCATGATGAATTCAATCGCTTGCTGCTGCAGGAAGCGAGAACGGGACGGCGCTGCATTCTGATCGTAGATGAAGCTCAAAATCTTGATCCCGCGGTGCTCGAAACGATCCGGTTGCTCTCAGACTTCGAAACACCACGGGCGAAGCTGCTGCAAATCGTGCTGGCAGGCCAGCCCGAACTCGCCGACAAGCTGGCGCGGCCGTCGCTGGCACAGTTGCGGCAGCGCATTTCGCTGATCGGGCGCCTTAGTGCGCTTCCGGTGCAGGAAATCCAGAAATATATGGAACACCGGATGAAGGTTGCAGGCGTCAGCACGGGTCAGATTTTCGCGGAAGATGCTTGCGCAGCGATCGCCGATTTGAGCCTGGGCATTCCGCGCAACATCAACAATCTCTGCTTCAATGCGCTGTCGCTCGGTTTCGCTCTGCGCGAGAAGACGATCACGGCCAGGCTGGTGCGCGAAGTCGCGGCCGATTTCGATCTCAGCAAACTGGTTACCCAGGTCCCGCCGCCTCGCGAGTATGCAGCGGAAGCGGCTGCGGAAGCCAGTTTCCGGCAGAGCAATGATTGGCCCGATTTGCAACTTGGACGCAAGCCAAGCTCGAACGGCAGGGGCCGTCCGGAACTGGTGACGCCCGCCGCCAAGACCGACGATGCGCTGACTTTGCTGGAAGCCAAAGCCTACATGCAGCGCATCATTGAGCTTCTGCGCGACCGTCCGCAGGCTGCGGACCAGGCCGACGAACACGTCGCCAGCATTTGACCCAAGGAGAATTCATGAGCAGGAACTTCGAGCTCTTGCATGAAGCAGGGAAAGTGCAGGACATGCTGCGGCAGCGGCTGGAGGTTACGGCTTCGTCGACGCTGGTTGTCACCGGCAGCCCGGCACTGCACATTGAGGGAGCGGCCCGCGATGAAGTCATGAAACTCGTGCAAAGCCTGTTTTTGGCCAACGGACCACATCGCACACGGCAGGTAGTGTTTGCCGGCGCCGAGCCCGGCAGCGGCACCAGTTGGATATGCGCGCACTGCGCCGAAATTCTGGCAGCCCAGGCAGTGGGCTCGGTTTGCGTGGCGGATTGCAACATCGTCTCGCCCGCGCTGCACCAACAGTTTCGTGTTCAAAACCACTTTGGCATGGCGGACGCTTTGCAAGGAAACGAACCGATCCGGCAGTATGTGCAACAGCTATCCCGGCCCAACCTGTGGCTTTTGAGCGGCGGCTCGCCGAGCGGAAAATCCGAGGAATTGCTGACACAGGAAACCATGCGGCGGCGGATGCTGGAACTGCGTGCCGAATTCGATTACGTTCTGCTCGATGTTGCAGCGGTGAGCGAAGGTAACCAGGCGGCAATTCTCGGCAGCTGGTGCGACGGCGTGGCGATCGTGGTCAAAGCAAACTCCACCAACCGCAAAGACGCACGCCAGGCGGTGAAGGACATCCAGGCCGCACACGCGCTGGTCCTCGGCGCGATTTTGAATCAGCGGACATTTCC
>JASHRE010000153.1 GCA_030037515.1 Candidatus Sulfotelmatobacter sp. | reverse complement strand
ACCGCCCTTTCACGGCGATAACACGGGTTCAAATCCCGTCGGGGACGCCAATAGATTGAGCTACTTGCAAATCCCGTCCAGAAATTTGTAGGTCCGTTATGGTCCGATAAGGGAAAGTGCCCTCGCTGGGCTGCGCTTTGCGCAGACGGTTGTCGTCCAGCACCATGGTCACAATGCGACTTTGGGCGTCGCGTTTGTTCTGGGTGATGGCCTGTGCGTACAGGTTCATCGTCACCAGACTGTTTGCATGGCGCAGCAGTTCTTGCACTGTCTTGACATCCTCACCGTTGGCTTTGAGGAACGTCGCGTAGGTGCGGCGGAAGGTATGCCAGCCGATTCCCTCGATTCCCATCTTCTTGGCTGCTGGCAGGATGTGCGCCCGGTAAAATGCGCCAGGCCAGTACGGCAATTTTCCGTTCGAATGCGGACTTGCAAAGATCCAATCCCCAGTTTGGGGATAGGGGCTTGCTAGCCGCCAGTTGTAGAGCGATTCCGCGAGCCGTGGATCGAGCGGCACCGGTTTGCGGCTGGCTTCAGTCTTGCACTCGCCAAGATGCTGCATGACGATGGAGCGCGTGACAGAGATTTGCAGTTTTTCAAAATCGATGTCACTCCACTTCAGGGCCAGCAGTTCTCCCACACGCAGGCCGGTGAGCACGTCGAGGAAAACAGCAGTCCGCGCCGGCTCACGCAACAAGTCAAGCAACGCCGCGGTTTCTTCGATGGTCAGGACCAAAGGAATCCTGGCCCGTTTCGCACTCTGGCGCACGTGGGTGATGGGATTCTTGTCGTGCCATTCCCACCGGATCGCGTGATTGAAGACAGCGTGCATGATGTTTCGCATTTTCGCTTTGCTGCCGTTCGACAGCTTGAGCGAACGCAACCACTCTTCAACAACGACCGCCCGAACGTCCTTCACACGGTATTCGCCCCAGCGAGGCAAGATCCATTTGCGAAAGTAGCCTTCATACGTTCTGCAGGTCGCATAGGTTTTGTTCGAGTCCTCGCCGAGTTCCTTTTGCCGGTAGTGATCGACAAGCATCTGAACACTGATCGGGGCCAGGCTTGTGCGCGGGCTCTCCACGTTAATGTCAACCCGAAGCGCGACCACCGCCTTTTGTGCGGCGGTTTCGTTCGGATACTGTTCAAGCGTTCCCAGCACCAGGTTGCGGCGGCGACGTGTGCCGTCGGGCTGGGCTTCGTACCATCGGTACTCCCAGGCCTTCCGGCCTCCGGCGCGCTCCACAAGTCGGAGGCTGCCTTGCTGAAATCGTGAACGTCTCATTTCCTCTCCAAATCAAGGGTGGTGAGACGGCACGGATAGCTACTTTCAGCCTACTGTGCCTGGTCGTCGTCGTCGAGTGGTTCGATCCTCGTGCCGGATCGGTACAGGTCGGACGCCCGGAATCGCCACAACTTGCCCACGCGCACGCCGTGAACAATTCCATTTCGTGCGTACCGCTGAAGGGTCTTGGGGTGAACTTGAATGATTGCCGCTGCCCGATCACTGTCCAGCAGCGGTTCGAATGAAATGGGAGAATGAGGGGAATCGAACATGGTTCGCACGCTCCTTAGCACCACAATGTGTGGGGTCAAGGAGCACTGTCAACCCACCGCTTGGGGCGCATTTTCATTCTCATGGATGCGGCGTGCGAAGCAAAAGCGAACGGTTGGGTACAGTAAGTGCATAGAGGTGCACCATTGTCATTCTTTGGCACTCATTATCCTCGTGGATTTTCGATCTCACAAAAACAAAATTAGTTTCGGACGCCTATTCCACTGGACAAATCGTGCTGACATTCCCCGGATGGCAGAAGCGTAGCCGAGGCGCGGGCGGAGTCAAGGGCGGCTGCGCCGCCGCTCACGCGGTCAAGACCCTTGACACCAGCCTCTCCGCCTCGGCGCACAATCCCAATATCCGGGGAATGTCAGGTTTTTTGCTTCTCTCCGCAAAGCGTTCCCGGCTTCAGCACCATGCAGGCCGTAGCAGCCCAGTGCAGTCCGATGCAGCGCGTCTCTCTCAACCAACGGTTGCAGAGCGTTTTAGCGATGAACTGCCATTGCCGGCGCGCCTGCTGGTACGCGCCAGTGTCGCAGAAGATCGGACACCGCCAGCCCGCCGCATCCCGCGCGAAGTCCGCGCCACGCGCCGTGGGAGCGTCTGCAAACGTTCAATGGTGTCCGGGAATCGAGTAACGAGTTCCACAAATGTGGCGGCAAGCGGGCTGACCTGCCCTCCCTGCTCCCACTTCTCTACCGTGCGCGGACTGACGCGCAGCATGTTCGCCCAGACCGCGCGGGAGACATTGAATTGCTCGCGAGCCGCAACGAAGAACTGTGCGCCTGGAGATTCCTCCACATTGGGAACTGGTACAGCGTGGGAGCGAAGCGTCACCTTGCCCTCGCGGTGGGCTTTCATAGCCTCCACGCCTTCCATCAACTCAGCGAACAGATTCCGCTTTGTCGCGTTCTGCTTTTTCATTTCCTGCTCCTGGCCTTTCGCGCGGCACGTTCCGCTTCGAGCGACCGCCTCAATTGATCTCTTTCCTCTTTCGTCAGATCAGCAGCTTCATCTTTGTCATAAAGCGTCAGCAGCCAGATTTCCTG
>JASHRE010000152.1 GCA_030037515.1 Candidatus Sulfotelmatobacter sp. | reverse complement strand
TTCGCCCTAGCCTTCTCGCCCGGGAACTGGGCGACTACGATGTCGTAAACGTAGGCACGGCCGGGACCTTTGTCGTTCGTAAGCCTGGGTCGCGGACAAAGTTCCGTGCCGCCCTGCTCGACAGGCTGCCATTCGACGCGCACGTTGCCTTGTGCGACGGGAGCGACCTAGTGCGCCTGGAGATGGGGAATCCGTTTGGGACTCAGCCCTCGCCGCCTGATGTTGTCCGTTTCGTGAGTATCCTCTCGAAGTCTGGCGCCGTCCGCGCATCGCTCCCCGTTTCGTTTCCGTCAGAGGAGCGATGGCTCGTCCGCGTGATGGCTTGCCAAGGCCAGTTCGTGTTTGGCATGTACCGCCGTCACATGAAAACCATCGGATATCTTGCCCAGATCGACAAACTCTGCGGCGCGCCCGCGACCACACGGAACTGGAACACAATCGTTGCCATCGTTCGAATTTTGAAGGGCCAGAGCACCCCGCCGTAACCGGGCACTCGACGCCGGGCATATCAAGGAAGCCGCGGAGTAGCACTGTTTTGCGCGCACGCGAAAGACATTCTAGCCGTCGACCGTCCCAATGGCGGAAGCACGAACCCGCCCAAGTCCCTGCACTGCGTCAGTCTCCGGGCTTCCGCGCAACCGTCGAAAACGGCCATTCCACTCAAAATCGCGTGTGCAAATCGTTACTGATGCGTCAACTGTGCACGCCGCCGGGACTGTGGGAGAATTTCTTCATGTCACAGCCCAGCCTCCCCACCCAACACGAGCAGCGCAAGATTGAGCAGCTTCTGATCGTACTGGCGAAAAAGCAGCCCATTTCTGCGAAGCCCGCGCCGATTGCCTTCGGATTGTCCGCGACCGGCACCGCACACCCGCGCATCTTTTTCTCGACCTAAATTAAATTAGTAGTGTCAAATAGTGCTTACGCGGGGAAAAACGAGAACAAGCCTCACTCAGCTCCCACAAATTCGTGCCGGGAGGTGCGGTTTGTTTGTCATCGAGAGCAGACCGATGTTGCGCAGCGAAGGGATCTGGGCGATGGCGGCGAAGCGTCGTGGTTTCGGCGATGCAATCCCTTGGATTCCTTGTTTCTCCAACTGCACCCACTACCAATCTGTGAGAAGCGCAAATTCGGGAAGCCGTGATCCAACGCGTCCGCTAAGCCGATGCAGTCTTCTCTGAGTTTGCGCTTCGATATTCCACGGGTAATCCGCTTTCGATCACGGCGCGAACTTTTTCCATCAGGCCGTCGCGGTCGCCGAAATCTTGGGGCTCAATCGGAGGATGGAAAATCACCTGCACCGTTCCCGGCTTGATCGCAAATCTTCCCTTCGGCATCGCGTGCTGCGTTCCCACAATCGTCATCGGCACGACGGGAACGCCGCATTCCATCGCCAGGTAGAACGGCCCTTTCTTGAAGGGCAGCAGTTTGCCGTCCGAGGAGCGCTTGCCCTCTACATAGATCGTCATGTTCAGGCCTTGCCCGACAACGGCTTTCGCCGCCGTCACCGCTTCAATGCCCGCTTCCCGATTTCCACGATCGACGGGAACCAGCGATCCCATGCGCATCGCGCGCCCGAGAATCGGCACCTTGAACAATTCCTTCTTGACCATGACGGAAGTCCGCCGTGGAATGCGCGGAATCTGAATCGGCGGATCGAGGTTCGACGCGTGATTCGTCATGAAGATATAGCTGCGCGCGGAATCGATCCGATCGAGGCCGACCGTTTCAACGCGCACGCCCGCCAGTTGTACTCCAGATTTCGCGCCCCACGTGAACATCCTATAGAGAAGGCTTACGTCGCCGCTGATAAACGTCCACGTGAATCCGACCAAGGCCGCGAGCGGAGCGGCGATCGTCCAAAACGTCAGCATGATGATCGTGTGGATCATTTCACGGCGGTTCCGGTTGTTTGCCCGGCAACTCCAGCATTCTGAGCCGAAGTTTCCGCCTCGCCCTTCAGCCACGCGGCTCGACAGGATCGTTGTTCTGGTGTGATCTTGTCCAGGTCCTGTAATTCGTACGCCAGTTCTTGCCGGCTGCCGACCTGCCACTTCAACTCGCGCTCGCCGCCTCGCTTGCTGCGGACCTTGACGGTCAGCGTGTCACCGCGATTCAGGCTGAACAACGTCTGCCGTGCCTCCTGTCCCGCGGGTTTACCCTGTAGTTCAAGAATCTCGTCTCCGACCTGCAACCCGGCACGCTCCGCCTCGCTCCCCTGATTCATGTCCGCAACGACCAGAGGTCCATCGAAGTTACGCGAGGCCGTGAAACCCGGATCGGGCACGGTGTTTGTGACGCTTGCCACATGGAGCCCGACGGCGCGCAGAAAGTCGTCCCAGGGAACTTCTTCGGTTCCCGAGACATACTTTGTGAAGAACCAGCCGAGATCGGCATGGCTGACGGCCTCGGCGGCTTCGCGCACTCCTTCGGAATCGGGGAAGAAGCGGCCCTGCTTGGCGTAATGCACGTTCATCCATTCGAGCACTTCGCGCAGAGAGGCCTGATCGTGACTGGCCTGGCGCACCGCCAGATCCAGCGCGACGCCCAGCAGTGCACCCTTGTTGTAATACGAGACGCTGCGCTCGGCACGGCGGTAGTAGGGATTGCCTTCGAGCCACGCGTCCAGACTTGAATCTTCGGCCGACTGGGTTAAACGCGCGGGCCGGCGTTCGAGTTCGCTAATCTCGGCCCCCACGACGTTCAAATATCCTTTTTCGTCGAGGAGTCCTCCGCGCAACTCGATCGTATTTTCGACCGCGCTCGTCACCCCTTCGCTGAACCACAAGGCGCGGGTGTAATTCGCTTTGGTGTAATCGACCGGCTCGAGCGTTTGCGGTCGGATGCGCTTGACATTCCAGAGATGGAAAAATTCGTGAGCGCTGACCGTGTCGAGCGCGTAGTAACCCTGCTTGAAAATGCCGGCGCTGAGTTCGATGGCGGTAGAGTAGGCGTGCTCCATGCCTCCGCCGCCCGCGGCGTGGGGAAAATGATAGAAGAACGTGTACGTGTCAAAGGGTCGGTCGTTCATCCAACTGATGGCGGCGGCGACGATCTTGTGCAGGTCGGCCGTGACCTTCTGCATGTCGTAGTCGGCGGGATCGGCATCGACGATGACGCGAAAGTGTCCGCCTGATTCATCGAAGTCGGACTCCTGGAACGTTCCAAGTTCGAAGGGAGAGTCAACCAGCCGGTCATAATTTTCTGCCGAGAAGCCGTTCTCGGGCAGGGAAGTGAGCGGCGTCGCGATGCGCCAGCCGGCGGGGACGCGGCTGAAGTTCACGCGCACCGGTGCGTTGCGGCCATCGACCGGATATATGAGAATCTCGGCCAGATTGAAAAACGCGTGTTGAGAATTCAGCTGAGCTCCGAACGGTCCCGGAGTGTCGCTATACATCTGATACTCGATAGTGGCGCCGTTTTCGGTCCCACTCACCTGCCAGCGGCTGTCGTTGATTTCACGCAGTGGAATCGCGTGACCGGCCTGGTCTTTGGCCCGAATCCAATTTATGTACTGGGCAAAATCGCGAACCTGATAGAGCGCGTTCCATACCGGAAGCTGCACTTCGTGCTGCGCTGCTCCGGCGGGCAAAATGAGTTGCACTTCGACCAGATGCCGTTCCGGGGACGCCAGCGAAATCATGTAGCTGATCGCAGGTTCGGCCGCGTGCGCATGCACGGTGAGAAAAAGAAGCTTGAACAAGAGCACGAAGGAGAAAAATTGAGGCGCGATCTTATGCCGGCTGCAAGTTTTGTGTAAAGAAAGCATTCAGTCTCAGTCCGTGTTTTGTGCCGTGGCAGTGGTTTCGCTCAGCTGCCGCAAGCGGGCTGGAAGTTTTTCGTAGATGGCGCCGAAGCCGCCATTCGAAAGAATGGCAACCACGTCGCCGCTGCGCATTTTCGGAGCGACGGTTTTCACAATGCTATCGGCATCGGGCAACAGCCGTGGTCGGCGCCCGTTGCGTTCGATCTCGGCCGCCAGCGCCGCCAGTTCCAGGCGGTCATTTTCCGGGACCGCTTCGGATCGGAACACATCTGCCACGACGACTTCGTCGGCCATTGCGAGGCTGCGGGCCAGATCATTTTGCAAGACGCGACGGCGCAACGTGTTCGACCGCGGTTCGAGGATCGCCCACAAACGCGATCCCGGATAACGCGCCCGCAGAGCTTTCAATGTTTCCGCAATCGCGGTGGGATGATGCGCAAAGTCATCAATGATCGTGACGCCGTTGACTCGCGCTTTCACTTCCAGGCGGCGCTTGACGCTCTTGAATGTCCGCAGAGCAGCAACGATCGCTTCCCGCGAAACGCCCCAGGAAAAAGCCATCGCCGCCGCAGCGGTCGCGTTCCAGACGTTGTACTCGCCGGCCAGCGCAAATTCGAATTGGGCCCATCGTTGCCCGCCATGCAACCCGGTCCAGGTTGTGCGCTCAGAACCAAAAGTCAGCTCGATGACGCGCCAGTTGGAGCGCGCTCCGGTCCCATAGCGTTCAACGGGACAGAAGGCTTTTGCGAGGCATAACTCCAGGCTTGGACTCTCGGACGCGTTGCCGGCAACGCCATCGAAAGCGATGATGCGTCCCCGCCGCGGAACAAGGTTGACCAGCCGTTTGAACGCGGTCTCAACCGCATCCAGATCCTTATAAATATCGGCGTGATCGAATTCTACCGAGGTGAGAATGACCGCATCGGGAAAGTAGTGCAGAAATTTGGGACCCTTGTCAAAGAACGCGGTGTCGTATTCGTCGCCCTCGAGAATGAAATGTTCGCCCGCACCCAGATGAAAGCTGGATCCGAAATTTTCTGCGATTCCGCCGATGAGAAAACTAGGATCGAGTCCGGCGCAGTGGAAGATCCACGAGAGCATGGATGTGGTGGTCGTCTTGCCGTGCGTCCCGGCGACAACGATCACTTCTTTTCCGCGCAGGAATTCATCGTGCAGCAACTGCGGCAGCGAGCAGAAGTCGAGGCGCTGGTCGAGAACGTGTTCAAGCTCGACATTGCCGCGCGAAATCGCATTACCGACGACGACCAGATCGGGCCGGGGTTCGAGGTTCCTGGCATCAAACGGCTGCGCGACCGGAATATCCAAGTCGTGCAGGAAATCGGACATCGGCGGATAGGCGGCGGCGTCCGAACCGGTCACGCGAAAGCCGCGCTCCTTCAGCATTCCCGCCAGCGAAGCCATCGCCGTCCCGCAGATTCCGATCAGGTGAACGTGTTTCTTGCCGCCGCTGTTGTTCAAGCGTGTTCCTTAGTCTTCGACCGCCGATTCCAGAATTCTGACTGCAACCTCCCCGCCTTTCACTGTGAGCCTTGCACGCACCCCAAACGGCAGGGTGATGTTGTGCGAGGCTACATGTCCGGATCGAACGCCAAAAGCCACGGGAATTC
The DNA here is from genome assembly GCA_030037515.1 of Candidatus Sulfotelmatobacter sp. GTDB lineage: Bacteria > Acidobacteriota > Terriglobia > Terriglobales > Acidobacteriaceae > Sulfotelmatobacter. The sequence continues at coordinate 504 of JASHRE010000152.1, read as the reverse complement.
CCAGGCCGCCAACGATGCGCATAACTATCTCTTCTAGAGTGTAGCCTTGGTTGGCGGTTTGGATACAGTCGAGCATCTCACCGAAAACCAGACCACGAACGCGGTCGAGATGGCCGGAAAGTTTCAGTTGCATCAGCATGCGGTCGATCTGAAAAGGTTTGGTGGCGACATCTTCGAGAAACAGGATCGTGCCCGCAGTCTTGATTTGGTAGGGAGTGCCGAGCGATGCCGCGAGCAGCGACAGGCACCCGCCGTACAAAACACCTTCCCCTTCGCCGTCGACGAGGCCGCGCGTATCCACGCCAAGCGCGACATCCCAGGGCGAGGAAGAAGAGAGCGCGCGCCGCCATGATGCCAGATCCACCCCATCCTCGTGAGCCCAGTCTTTGGCGACCATGGGACTGTGAAAGGTGACGAGATTGGCGGCATCCAGAAAATGCGTCAGCAGGGAAGTGATGTCGCTGTAGCCGGCGAAAATTTTGGGATGCTTTCTGATTTTATTAA
>JASHRE010000151.1 GCA_030037515.1 Candidatus Sulfotelmatobacter sp. | reverse complement strand
GTTGTCCCGGCCACTGTCTCTTGGCGCCTCACCCCGGAGACCGGCACGCCGAGCTATTGAATCTTCCGAACCATCCCCATCCATATCGCGTCGGAAAATCTCCCCCTTCCCGCATCCGGCGGGCATTTAGAATTTTCGCTGAGCAGTCCATTGCTTCATAGAAATCACATGGGAAGGGCGTAATGACAAACCTGTCTCGCGGTGTGCGTAATGTGAAGTGGATTCTGGTGCTTGTTCTCGTTCCCGCCTCACTTCTGGCCGAACCAATCCCTCTGAAACGTGTCGTTGAGCTGGCTCTGACCCACGCCACAGGGCTCGCAGTCACAGGCGCGGATGAACAACGCGCCGCCGCCAGCTACCGCGAACTGAAAGACAGTTACATTCCCCAGCTTTCAACCGGGGCCGGGATCGGTTACTCGTACGGCTATCCGCTCTCGCTGGCGGGAAGTGCGCCGTCGTTGTTCAATGTCAATGCACAATCGGCGGTGTGGGATGCCTCGTTGCGGGAATTCATCAAAGCCTCGAGAGCGGAATCTGCTGTCGCCTCGCTCAAAAACGAAGATCAGCGCAATCAGATCATCCAGGATGCCGCGCAGAGTTACGCTGAACTCGGCAAATGGGAGCAGCGGCTCATCGAACTTCAGCAAACGGAAACGGAAGCGGAGCGAACCGAAGCGGCTGTCGAGGAGCGCATGAAAGAAGGCGTGGATACGCTAATGGATGCAGAACGCGCCCACCTGGCAACTCTGCGCCTGCGTCTTCGCATAACTGAAGCGCAAGGCTCGGCTGATGTGCTCCGCGAACATCTCTCCAAGCTAACAGGCCTGCCTGACGCCGACATTCAGACAGAACCTGAGTCCGTGCCCGATTTCCCGGCACCTCCTCAGGAAGCGCCGGGCCCGTCTACAACCAACTCAAACCCAACGGTGCAAGCGGCGGTTGAGCACGCGCGCGCACAATACCTGCGGGCCAAAGGCGAGCACCGGGCGCTGTTGCCCAGTTTCGACTTCGCCGCCCAATACGCATTGCTCTCGACGTTCAATAACTTTCAGAGCTATTACATTCCCTCGAGGCCTTGTATAGTCGCTTCCGTTAACGTTCTTTGCGTGACGAACAGCTTCCACCAGAACAACGAAACCATCGGCGTTGCCATACGGTTTCCATTTTTCAATGTGGCGCAGCGCGCCCGTGCACAGGCCGCCGATGCCGACGCGATCGTTGCAAAAAAGCAAGCGGAGGCCACGCGCAACCAGGTTTCTGAAGAGACCCTCCGCTATCAGAGGACGGTCACGCAAATGAAGGCCGCACGCGATGTCGCCGAGGTGGATTACGATATCGCTGAAAAGACGGTGACGGCACTGCAGACCAAGCTGGAGGCCGGCACGGCCAATCTGCACGACCTTGAAGACGCCCGGTCGCAGGTGAGCGAACGTTTCATTGCTTTGCAGGATGTGACCTTTGAACTGCAGCGCGCCGAGTTGGGACTGTTGCGTTCTACCGGCGACCTAGAAAAGTGGGCGCTGGGCAAGTGATGCGGAAAGTCCGCAAACCCATGTCTCGCTGGTTTTGCCAGACATGGGAAGCATGATAAAACGCAAGTCAGCTTAGTGCGAAACCGCTGCGAAAAGATCGGAATGCATGAGCGCCTGAAATTGTTGATCGTTTGCTTTGAAGTGCACCGCCAGATTCGAGCCGTCGGAGTCGACTGTGGTGTTATCGACAGCAACTTTTTCCTGCGCCGTTGCGCTCATCTTCTTGTAGAGAATGCCGGCCTTCACCAGCGATGCCAACGTTCCTGCGGTCATCGAGTCGGAAGTCAGAACGGTGAGGTCGAAGTCCACGCCGCTTTGAAAACTCATGGCGTAACGAGACCCGAGGATGTGTTTCTTCACCGTCTCGTAATCGGCGATCGAGGCGGCCTGTCCTAGCGCCGAGCGCATCATGTTCTGTGTTCCTTGCTGATCCAAAATGCTCCACACCGCAGACGCGTCCACGTCCGGCATCATGTCTGCCATATCACCGTTGGTATCGAGGCTGAGTGTTTTTCCGTCGCGCGTATCGAGCGCGGCATCAAGCCCGGTCTGATCGCCGAACAGCAAGCTGCTCTCATCGAGAAAACTCATGACGAAGCCGCCCGCCATGGGATACACGTCGGAGTTGCCGTACTTTTTCGGCTTGTAATTCTGCAGCTTTATTTTCTTCAGGACAGCTTTCATGTTGAACGGTCCGCTGGCGAAGCCGACATTCTTCACACCCTGTTTGCCATCGCGGAACGAGGCGAAGGTCAGCGTGTCGACATCTTTTTCCGGGTCGATGCCGATTTCCTTCAGCGCGGCCTCGAACTGTTTGATGTTGTCGGGCATCAGTTGCTGCTTCAAGGCCATGGCGGTCGGCGAATCCTTCAGTGTGCGATAGTCGACCGAGATGAGTTGGAGCAGGTCGGCGGGAACACAGGTGCGGGCCGAAGAGTTCAGTGGTGCGGCGTAGGCCACGCCCGCCAGCACAAGAGAAGCTAAACAGGTTGTCAAAAATTTCATAGTCCCTCTAAGACTCGGAAAATAGCGCAGCGGACGTGCGACTTTGAATTAGATGCACGATCCGAAGCTGTCGTTAATAGATAGCTAAATTGTAGTGCAATTGCGGTCTAAAGTTGCGGAACAAAAGTACATTTCCCCATTGACCGATTCG
>JASHRE010000150.1 GCA_030037515.1 Candidatus Sulfotelmatobacter sp. | reverse complement strand
GCGTGGGACGAGCCTTCCCCGAAGACAGTCTGCGTTCCCAGCCTCCACAGATCACAGGCCTTGCAATCGCGGGCGAGGCGCTGCAGCTCGCTGAGTGTTGCGTTTGCGGGGATCAGCTCGGCAACGGAGCCGGTTGGCTTGGCCGAGGAAATCTCGATTGAATGCTGGTTGCTCTTCAGTTTATTGCGCGGTGCCATAAGCCAATACCAGCCAGGACAGAGGATGTGACATTTGTATATAGGGTTGGCGCTGCAAAGCGGGAGGGTGGATTCCTACGGTTCTCACTCGATCTGATCGGCAGCAATTTGGCGCCAAGCTATAAGAATCACGAGGCTAAATCGCGATGCATGCTGCCATTGCATTACAAGGATTTTTCCGTCAGATGTACAGATGGCGGGGGATGGCTGAACGATACGCAGACAGATATTTTGCAGGAGACGAAAGCTCTTCCATAATGCCCTCCTGTTCAAGCAGGAGCCGAGCCAATGCTTTGGTTCCTGCTCCTCGCCTTTGCGTATGGCGAAGGGTCCAGGAGAGATGGAAGGTAGCTTTGCATGCACGGGCGGAAAATCAATAGCAACGAGGAGGTACGATGCTTTATTGGGCACTGCTCTTTCTGATTGTGGCTATCATCGCGGCGGTTTTTGGTTTTGGCGGAATCGCCGTTGCGGCGGCGGGCATCGCGAAGATCCTGTTCTTTATCTTCCTGGTGCTGTTCGTCATCATCCTCATTACGCACCTAGGCCGCAGAGGAAGCAGTATCTAGCGGTTTTTGGGAGAGCTGAGCTGCCGTCAGGCGGCCTGTTCGTCGAGCGGGGTACAGACCAAGCGGATGCTGTCGCGATGGCGACGTATGGCTCGCGTGATAGCGATCAGGGCCTGGGACTGGCAGCGGGGACAACGGATTGCCGAATTGCCGACCGCTTCGCAGTCGGTGCACAAGTGCGCCTCCGCCAGATTGATGAAAGTTCCGCTGTGGAAAGCGGGCTCCAGTTTAGGCGATGATTTCATTCCATGATGCCTAACCACAGGCGCTTCATGACGGTAGCCTCACGCCGTCCAGTCAGCAATCAGGTGTTGGCTGTAGTACTCGCGCCTGCGGCCAAAGGGTGCGTGGGTAGTCGGCATCTGGCATCCCGTCCAGAGAGCTTCGTGCGACTGTGAAGCAGCTTCGTCAACAAATGCCGAACACTAGGAGATATGAATGAATTCGGACGAAATGCGTGGCAAATGGAATCAACTCAAAGGTTCAGTGAAACAACGCTGGGCAAAACTGACAGACGACGACCTCACTGCGATCGACGGCCAGCGCGACAAGTTGATCGGCAAGATTCAGGAACGATACGGCATTGCCCGGGAAGATGCGGAACGGCAGTTGAATCAGTGGAAGATGCCGCAGCATCATAAAGAGGCAACGCGACATGAAGAGGTCACGAAACGCAAGGTAAGCTAGGTTGGCGGGTAAGACATAAAGACCAACCGACAGATATAGAACAGACGTCCTGTTTCGAAACCATCCGGAGTCCATCGTGATTCCGGATTTTTCCTCCGTTGTGAATTCCGAAAGACCTCTGACCGCATTACAAACATTCTACGAATTCTTTATTCAATCTTTATGGACGGAATCGTCCAATAGATAGCAAACAGTCAGAAAGCCTGAAAGGGGAATGGACAGACTATGTGGTCGATTCAGGACGTATCAGCGGAAGAACTGGCCAAACTTTTTCACCACTATCGCGGAGCATTGGCGCATGACTTCGATTGCCAGAGCGAGGAGCAAGCGGCTGCTTCGTGGGATCGCACTTCGCAGAGTGAACGCAAGCTGATGGTAGCGGCCGCGCGACTAACGCTACTGGAACTGGCCGCGGCTCAGGCACAGCAAGAATCCAACCGGCCCTATTTCGCAAAGCCAGGCGAGGCCGACTGGGGCTGCTAGCCGGTCGCCCAAACCTAGCCAAAAGATATTTGAAATTTTGAATTGCCAGGCCTGCAGCTTTTGTACCAGCCCGGTGAACCTGCGCTTCCACTTCTGCGGTCTTTTCTGCCAACCGGTGGTAATCGTCGTCTGCCAGTAGACGCAGATCTCTGGCCAAGAGCAGGAAGTATTGGTTCGCTGGCTGAGCCTAACGCGATCGAACAGAAGCGGTTCAGTTCCGCATCTGCGCCGCGCCCACAGCCCTCAGCCAGGTTGGCGTCCATCGAAGTGCCTGCCCGCCGCATCTGCTCCGTCAAGCCATGCCGTTTCTTCGGGGGGAAATCGCTGTGCTCCGGGCAGACCGCCAAGGTCAACTCATGGGCCTTCTGCCATACCTTAAGCTTAGTGGGTCGATATGCTCACCGATCCTTGAGGAGCCCCGGAGCGAAGGCGCGAGGAGGAGTCCGAAGCAAGCTAAAGAACTGGCATTTGGAGTGGGCCTATTTGCGTGGCCGGGAGCGGTGCTGAGAACTGTCCGTCATGAGTTTCATCGAATCCTACAATCAGGAGGAATGGCCGTTTGAGTGGACTTATACCCGCAACCCGCTCGCCGCTTAATAAGTCAACTTAATTTGTATACGCAACACTAAATTAGAAGCTTGTTGTGAGACGCAAGGCAACACTGCGGGAAGGGCCGATCGCGTTGCCGGAGAAAAGACCACCGAAATCGATTAACTCTAGCGTGTTGCCCAGGTTCCCGACGTCGGCCTGGAAGCGTACAGATCGCTTTTCATGGTTGTAGAGATTGATACCCAAGGAGGCATTTTGTGTGAAATATGGAAGGATACGATCCCGATTAAAATTGAGGTGTCGGACTACCACTTGACCGTACTCGGCAGCGTATTGCTTAGGGGTCAAATCAGGTTGAAACGGTAGTCCGCTGTTGTAATCACATCCCAAGGCGATCCACAGCCGTGGAACCACCCGATAGCGGACACGGGCGCGCATGGTATTGCGCTGGTCTTGCGAGTCGGGAAAGTGCCCGCTGGTCGGATTGACCGCGTTATCTCCCAAGAACAATCCGCCGGTTACCGGGAACCAGGCATTTCCCACGATATAAGAGTAGCTGGCGAAGCCGGAGAAGCCCCCCCATTGTAGAACTTCGAGCTTGCCCTCGGCGCCGTAGAGAATGGCGTGGTCAAATGCAATGGGAAAACTGATTCCCGTACTCAGAATTTGGGAGTCGTCGGCATAATTGTTTACGTCACGCCGGAACATATTCGCATCCAGCCGCAGTTTCTCGAAGAATGCTTTCGTGGCTCCCCATTCGTAATAGTCCCCGTGGGAAGGCTGGACCGGCAGCTGCAGTGCGGGCACGCTGGTGTCTATGGCTTCCGCAGCCGGAGAACTGGATAGAAGGATGTTTTCGAAAGATGGTGTCTGGAAGACCCGGTCATAGGAGGCGTGAACATTTAGTCCGATGCTGGGGAAATAGCGCGAGACGGCAAGACGCGGGCTGACCGCGTTCTGGTTCACCAACAATTGGTAGTGGTCCCATCGTAGCCCGGCGTTAACCGACCAGTTCCCAAGCCGGACGGCATCCTCGACGTAGGCCGCCTGTTCAAGATCTGGACGGTGACCTTGAAAAGCAAAGGTGGTTGCGCCCGAATCCAAGATCCCCACATTGATGGGACATTGCGGATCGGTAGGATCTGCACAGTCGGGTATCACGTAGCTGGTGTTTTCCTGCAGGAAGATGGAGTCGGATTCCACGCCTGCTTTCCATTCGTGCCTGCCACGATGAATGGAGACGCTGCCGTTGAAATAGATTTCTTTGAAGTCGTTGTGCTGAGTGGCGATCAGTGGCCAGGAGGCCGGGTTGGAATAAAAGTCGGTGGAGTTGTCACGAGCCATTGCCCGCAGCGAGCCTATCGCGTCGGAAGAAAAAATGTGCTGGTAAGAAACGCTCCCCATGGTTTCAAAGTTGTCGCCGGTCTGCAGCTGCCCGCCAGGAATAAAGACGCAGTCGCTCGGTTCCTGGTCCGGAGGAACGGGCGGGCAACCGACACTGTTGTCCTGGTTCGGTAGATAGGCTCCGTTCTGCTGCACCAGTTCGTTAGGGATCTTGTAGCGTGCGAGTTCATGGCGAGCCATCAGCGTGAGACGGTCTTTCTTTGTGAGGTCTCGTTCATAGTTCAGCGAAAAACTGCCGGTAGTGCCCCGGTTCGTGTAATTCTCGGGGACAACCGGGTTGAGATAGTACGACGTCGTGTTTCCAGTAGCGCTCAGGCCGAGCGTATTCTTGTCCCATGTGTATTGGTCCTGGGTATCGATCCCGGCCGTGTCATAGGTACCGCCAAACAGAGTGAGCTGTCCGTGAAATCCCGGATCTTGGTTTTTAAGAGTATTGACCTCAACCACGCCGCCCATCTTCCTTCCAAATTCCGCGGGAATGCCGGCGGTATAAATCGTTAGAGATTCGACGTCATCTGCTTCGGCAGGCTCCGGGCCGAAACCGGGCGAACGGTTGTCGGTGAGCGGTATGCCGTCCACGACAAACTGCGTTTGATATTCCGATCCGCGTGGGTGGAGAACTGCATTGCCTTCGTAGAGCCAGCCGGGCTCGGAGTTCACAAGGTCCTGCATGGAGCGGCCCGGCAGCGCAGTCAAACGATTCTGAATCGTCTGCAAGCCCATCTGATTCACCGAACCTGCGCGATGGGGATCGACCAAGGTGGCGGACGCGCTCACCTTCAACGATTCCGAAACCGGAGCTATTCTCAGCCGAATCGTACGGTCCAAAGGGAGGGCCGAACGTATTTCAACTGGCTCGGAGATCTGAGCAAAAGCGGGGGCATCGATCTGTATCTCATAGATTCCATAGGGCAGTCGCTTGGCATCCAAGTTACCTTGAGCGTCGGTCGTGAAAGAATAGTGATACTGGTTAGCCTCACTGACGAGTGAAACCGTGCTCTTTACCCCCAATCCAGAGGGATCAGTTACCCGGAGCCTCAACTCGCCCGTGTTGCTTTGGCCAAGGAGAGGTGCAGAACAACAAAAGAAGAAGACGACAGTCCCCCTAATTATCGCGCGCACTCGGTGAGTCAAAGTAAGTATCCAAAAAAGTGCAGAGGCATTGGAAAACGTTCCCTCATTGGAATATTCCTTTCGACGTGGTTCTGTTCATCCTTTTTTCGGGGGGTGCGCCAAGAAGCGTTGCCCTTCGAAAAGCGTGAACAGAAAAGGTAGGATTGGAATGTACATATGGGAACAGACGTACGGCTA
>JASHRE010000149.1 GCA_030037515.1 Candidatus Sulfotelmatobacter sp. | reverse complement strand
CGGCGGGATGTGCGATCGGCGATTCATCAGATCTCGATCACGGGCGGAGTGGTTCATGTGGAAAAACCACTGGACGAAAATCTGACCGTGGAAATGATTTTCCACATGGGCGGTGCAACCATCCGCGCCAAGGCGCAGTTGCTGTTTCCAATGTGGGCCACGCAGGGATGGATGCAGCCATTTCGTTTCCTCGAATTGTCGAATGAGAGCCGCGAAAATTTGGGCGCCAGTCTGAAAGCACTCGTCGGCGACAAAACCGCAGCCGCAGGGGCGTGAGACTGCAAAAGCTGTTCGCGATCGCCCTGGCTCTTCGATGGTTCCGCCCGGTTACTCTGGTCACTTTCCCGATAGATCGAGTTGCTCCTATCATCGGCGTTGGGTCCCCCAATGAAACGACTGAATTTCGTGCTCTCCCTCACGAACGACGATAACGACTATCAGCAGGAACAGGCTGCAGCAGCGGAAAAAGCGGCGCAACGGCTCGGAGTGGACGTAAAAATCGTTCACGCGAACAACGACGCCGTGGCCCAGAGCCAGCAATTGCTCGAATACGTGCAGAATCCCAAGCTGCGACCCGACGCGATTCTGTTTGAGCCGTGCGGAGGAACGGCATTTCCGCAAGTGGCGCGCGCTGCGGCAGCGGCTGGGATCGGCTGGGTGGTTCTGAATCACGAAGTCGATTACATCATGGAGCTGCGCCGCAGCTATAAAGTTCCGATCTTCGCCATCAGCTCCGACCACGAAGAAATCGGAAAAATTCAGGGACAGCAGTTTGCGGCGTTGCTGCCGAAGGGCGGAACGGTCCTTTATATTGAAGGGCCGGCCAACAGCTCGGCGGCAAAAGAACGCACGCGCGGCATGAACTGCACGAAACCGGCGAATATTCAAATCAAATCGATGCGCGGCAACTGGACCGAAGAGAGCTCGTACCGCACGGTGAGTTCATGGTTGCGGCTGCGCACGTCGCGGGACATGCGGATCGATCTGGTGGGCGCACAGGATGACAGCATGGCTATGGGGGCGCGCAAAGCGTTCGGAGAAATTTCTGGCGCGGACCGCTGGCTCAACCTGCCATTCACCGGATGCGACGGAATGCCGAAGACGGGCCAGAGCTGGGTGCGCAGCGGACTGCTGGTCGCGACCATTTATATCCGGGCAAATACCGACCTTGCGATCGAGATGCTCGCCGATGCCATCAAGAACGGCGTGCCCTTGCCCGACCGAAAGATCACGCAACCGGAGTCGATCCCTTCGCTGGCCGACCTGGCGACGATGGGAAGCGGCAAACAAAAGCGCGGTGCTGGCGCATAAGCGCTCGCGAGTTCCCAACGAGTCGGCCGCAGTGCCTTCCGAATGAGGAGCTTTGCGATTATGCCCAATTGAATTTCGCGGAGCCCCAAAGCTCAACGGTTGAAGGGGCAGACTCAAGACCGCAGGTCAATTGACCCTAAACTGCCTGTAACCTACTGAGCTTATGGGCTTTACTTTTGCTCACAACTCTACGCGGGGGTATCCTGCCTTTCAGGTCATTGGTGGTAAGGGGCTGAAAGGAAAGGGGATGCGCAATTTGAGTATTTCGCATTTGCACTCAACCGTGTAACCGAGAGAGCTTCAACCTGGAGTGATTCAGTTGGGATTTAGTAACCGCCCCTCTCTTGCCAGACTCTTCAACTCGCGCTGCACTCCCTCAATTTGCCGAATGATGACACGGCCTTCTTCGATCAGGTACTCCGTCTCAGTGATCAATCTCTCGATTATTTCCGCGACTTGCGGTTCCCCGTCCCCGGCACTTTCCATAACCACACCTTCTTCCATGCTGTTAGAAACCAAAAATTTTGGCCGTGGCGCGGAATGTTCGAGAGTGTATGAAGTGGGAATCACAATGCAAGTTAATTTTTCTTCAGGTCGAGCGGGATTGGAAGGCAACCTACACGTTGCGCCAAGATTTCCACAGCCAGCGTAATGGCACTTTCTTTCATCAATAGCCTGTCCTAAAATCGCTTTGTGCGGGGGGGCGCGCGAAGGAGTCTAGATGACGGACAGGCAAGATCGCCTGCATCAGTTGTGTGTGCAAGTCAGAAGCGAAACCGATCCTGATCAACTCCACAACGGGATCACTGAAATAAACAATATACTGGGCTCGATTATTTCCGAAGTTGACGGGACGATGCGTTCGCTAACCCGGCGCACCGCAAAGCAGCATTTCGTTGACGCCGGTAACTGAATACCGCTGGAATCCTTGGGTGTCATCATGTGACGGTTCGCGCCAAGGGGCTTGAGAGGCGGGAAGCTCTCAGGCCCTTTTCTCTTTGCACGGATTACTCAAGCTTGACTGTCAGTGGAAAGGGGAGTGCGCTGGAATTGATAAGGCTAGCCGGTGCCTTTACGGAATCCGTAACAAACACGCGCAATGCGGGATAGCCGCTCAGTCAGGATGTCAGAATTTTGTTGGTTTGTTGGTTGGCTTCCCCCAATCGCAACAAAGAATGCCCCAGAGTCAGTCAAGCTCTGGGGCTTTTCCGTATGAGTTTTCCTTGTTTCTCTCATCCATCGTGCTACGGAGTGTCAGTATCACTTTTGATCCCATGTAGTCGCTAAACTCCAGGGAAGAGATGTGGACAGAGAGCCGTTCCGTGTCGTTCTCTCCGACCAATTTGCACAATGCACCAGCAATTGCTTGCTCGATTTCAGTCAGGGACACATTTTTCAATCTGCCGGTTGCAAACGGCATGTTGAAATCAGTCATCCGAAAATCGTAGGTTAGCGTCCCAAGCGAAAGCAATTGTGGATGCGTGCGGTTCTGTGGATTTCGTTTAGTAGTCCAAAGAAGACGAAGCGGCGACTTCGGTCATTGTCCCTACTCTTTCGACAGAGATAATCTCGCGCAGTGTCGAAGCAGACATTCACCCCGAGCAAAGATGCCCCAGGGGTCGGCACGGCTCTGGGGGCTTCTGTTTTGCGTGGGATCACAGGCACAAATTTAGAATCTGTGCGTCACGTCTTTTTTGATCCAGCCCGATCAGATACCAGATCAGAGCGCCGAGTAATGCCACACAAGCCTGAACGATCTTTAGCAGTTTCACGGAACAACCCCGACAATTGCTTTTTGCGATCATTGCCGAGGTTCCTTGGCAGTTCTGTGACGGGAATCACAATATGCTTAATTTGTTTTGAGGCACAAAAATAACAGACGGACGGCAGATTCGAGTTTCTACCAAGACGGACGTTCGTGAAGAAGCACAGCGAGCTCTTCGGAAGCTGATGGGCGACCGTGACAACGGTCTGGCTCCCATCACTGATATGAAGCGGCTGCGATATGCAGACTTGCGAGAAGACTTTATTAGCTCTTATGTCGCAGCCGGGAACAAATCGCCGCGGACAAAGTCAGACGGGACTGAGAACATCGCAGGGCTGGCCACACTCGACGAGTTCTGGGAGTACAAGACAGAGACGATTGACGGCAGAATCGTCATCGTCAACAAGGGAGTTCCTGCCACTAGCTGGACACCGACTTCGCTCGACGCTTGGTCAGGGAACGGAAAGCTGGAGGCGTTGGCAATGCGACAATCAACCGGGTCTCGCTTGTTTGCGACGGATGTTGACGCTTGCACCAAGGTGTACGCCCCGAAAGCTGACGACCGTGCCTTACATCGAGTTCCCTGAAAGAACCGTCTGCAGGCAAGGGCTTGCTGATACGTTCGACGTGTCCGTGATTGATGTTTGTTCCTTCATTTTCGTTTCCGTTTCTTGCGTGGTTTGTACTGCTTTGACTCCTCCTTCAGCTTCGCGATTTTCTTCCTCCAGGTCAATTCGCGTCGCGATAAGGTCGGCGAATTCGGCGGCGAGTGTACACGTGTTATCGATCATCTGAAAACGCAGAGCATTTTTAGGTGCGGCGGCGCGGGAATCACGGTCGGATGTCGGCGGAAGGCGGGTCGAAGTCGCGGGAATTGGATGAGATTAAACTCCACGGCCAGATTAAGGGGGAGCGATGAAAAACGAAAGGCAATTAACGGCGATATGGCCGCTGGGTGCGTTTGCACGAGAAGAGCGGAAAACGTCACGAGATGCCCTGTCATCACAAGCTCGATTCCTACCTTGGCCAATACATCGAAGCCTCCAATCTCAGGGCGGATCCCAAGGGCTACGTGTTTCCGACCATCAAAGGGCGGTCGGGAAGGTTCAGCCAGAGGCCGATGAGCCAGGCGGATGTCTGCCGCATGATCTGCCGGCGTGCGGCGGCAGCAGGAATGGAGACGCGAATCAACTGCCATACGTTTCGTGCCACTGGCATTACGGAGTATCTGCGCCATGGGGGCAAGTCGGAGATTGCGCAGCAAATGGCTAACCACGAGAGCACTCGGACCACAGGGCCGTATGACCGCAGGGAATGCTCAGCTCAGTTTGGATGAAAGTAGAGAGAATCTTGATTTAAGCAATACAGGAAAGGCGTCGGAGTTGTGCCCTTATAATATCGGTACTACCATTCTCCCAACCCAATGCTAGACAAAAGCGTTGCCACTGTCGTAAATAAGATGTGATTCCAACCTTCTTATAATAAGGTGCATCCGTTGTATGCCTTCTCCGCTGCTCCCAAGCTTGTTTGGTGTTGCTATCTTGGCAATCGGGCAGATCGTCGGAGATAACAGTTCCAATTCGGGAAATGAAATCGATCGTCCTGCTCTTCTTCGAGAAGCTCACGAGCTCGCATCACAAGTTGCTCCCGAAGAACGCGCTGGAATTCTCAGCCGTGTGGCACATGGGGCTGGCATTCTGAAAATCCCTGAAGCGAAGTCTTGGTCCCAAGAGTTGTTCGACCTTGCAGCCAATCTCAAGCGCCAGGAAAGGGAAACTGTGCAAGAATCGGCGGCTTCCGCTATGTCGAATGTGGATCCCGCTGCTGCATTGACCATGCTGCTGGCCGTCAAACCGGCGCCCCCGCCTGAGTTTAGGGGGCATGTCTTCGCTCCCTTTCATCACAATGTTCCCGAGACTCAGACCACAAGCGCCATCTTCACCCGATATTTCGAACACTATGGTGTTGCAGGTCTGCCGGAGTTAGAGCGTGCCGCGCAGAACCTGGCAACGCACGGGGACTATCCCTTCAGCGCGTGGAGCAAGATCGTTGTGAAACTCCGGGCCACTGATTCGAGACAAGGTCAGCACGTAGTGAAAAAGATATTGAACGCCGCGGCCGTTGCGCCTTACCAGCCAGATCCTATGCAAGATGAGCTTATGCAATTTCTTATAGAATCGTCTCCGGTTCTGCCCGCCTCGACGAAACGCGAGCTCGTCCAGATCGGCGTTAAGCGAATTCTCGACAGTTCTCAAAAGGACTCTGACGACTGGCGTGGCGAATATAACATTGCCATGGGGCCTAACCCTGCGAAGTTTACAAATTCTACCGACGCGACGCTCTATCGTTACCTCGCCACCATCCGCAACGGCGACCCAGAATTAGCCGATAGCCTGCTGAAGACTAGACCTGAACTGGCTGCCGCGCCGCAGCCGGAAGCGGGAGGGACGCGTGGCGGGTTTATGAGTATTTCAGTTCGCTCTAGCGCGCGGTCGGGAAGCGGTTCCGGATTGGAAGCCCCCTCCGCTCCTCGCGTGTTGCGCGAACCTCCGAGATTGCCGCCACAATTCACGCGGGAGCGCGACGTTATGAATATCATCAAGGAATCTTCTTCGGACCCGAAAGGAGCGCTTGCCGCCGCCGATGCCCTAAACGATGATGTCGCCCGCGCGAAGGTCTACGCGCAATTAGCGTCAGGGCGTTGTTGCGATCCCGGCACGGCCGCCGAATTGTTGACGAAGGCAAATGCGCTCTGCGCTAGGCAGGATGGTGAAGATCAAATGGATTGCCTCATCGATATTGCCTCGGCTTCTCTCACGCGAAACGACGCGAAATCCTACGAAGACGCCGTTGCAAGGTTTTTCCAGGTGGCTTCGCAGGCGCAGAAGCGAGGCAGAGACCTGTCCCTGATTTCCCGACTTAATGTGGGAGTGCTGGCGCGTGGAATCGATTCGTATCCCCAGCGGACGCTGGCGGCAATCCGAACTATACCGGACATCAAGCTCAGAGCGGAGTACTTGGCCGACGCAGGCATGGCCAACATTCGGGGTAGACGGGAATACGGCGAGATCGTAATGGACATGGAATAAATAGTATCGGACGGATTCTGACCTTGGTCTCCGGTCCTCACCCGCATCGCTTCGCAATGGACGCCGTGAAGAATGAGCTGATACGAAAGGCTACGAAACAATCAATTGCCGCATTTGCCATGTGTTTCGCTGTTCAGTTAGCGCATTTTCGTCTATTCCCTTTTTTGCCATCCCTGGGCCAACCGACTACTCACTGCCTGTTCCTTCTTTACAGTCGTATTCCACTCCGCCGTGATTGAATACCATGCCCGAAAAATGAAGACTTTGAAGTAGCCCAATGCACGCCAGAGCGACCTTTCACCGTTCATACGCTGATCAGTCATCGCACCACGGTAGGCACCGGCGTTTTCCGCGCTGAACTGACATGTTGGGGAGGTCTGACTGGGGATCGATAAAGGGCAAGCCCAGTGACGGAGAACCTATCGCTTCTCATGCCGCACCCTACTCGACTGGTAAACTGTCAAGTTTTACAGGTGCTCTCAAGTCGAATATCTGTACACCGCGTGGCGGCAACAACGCGGATGACCCCGTTGCCTCTCGGTACTTTGGCCAGCGATTGGGCGAGGTCACCCGCGACCGTTGCGCACTGATTGACGCAGATCCTCTCACAAGTCAGCACTCCGATTCGTGAACTGTCAGGATCCACAGGTTTTTGGAACAAGTGCTCCGCTCCGGAGATTATTGGCCTTTTACCGGCCAAATCTTCGTCGAATGTTGGTGGCCTATGCGCTTGGAGAGTCGGAAAGAGGCCGTTCAACCTGCAATTTCTAGGCAGAGTTCCGAACTGTGCGAGACCGCCAAGCAGATTGCGGTACGGCTGCATGTCCGCCCCGATACAATTTACGATTGGGCGCGAAAAAAAACGAATCCAATTCCGTCTAACGAAGCGCATCACGGAGGACAAGGCGACTTTGTTTCTGTGGAGTGAAGTTCAAGCCTGGGTCGAGGCTGGTGGTGCGTTGCGTAGAAAACGAGTCGCGTGATTTTTTTGGTGGGCCCGCCCGGACTCGAACCGGGAACCGGCGGATTATGAGTCCGATGCTCTAACCGATTGAGCTACAGGCCCTCCCAGGGATTATACCTTGATGCCGTATTTTCGCTGTGCGACCGTCCCGAGCTTCTTCAATCCGGCCTTTGCGCGTTCCATGTTGGGCAGAATGTAATAGGCTTGGGTTGTGGAGATGTCCGCGTGGCGAAGAATGTTTTGGATGTCGTTATCAGGCACGCCCATTTCGTTGAGCCTCGTTCCGAGGCCACGTCGGAAAGCATGCCAACCGAACCGGGCTCCGTTGATGTGTTGGGGGATTTCGCGCCGGGATAGCTTGTCCAGGTCCAGAGGGCGCAGAAGTTTTTCACCGCGGAACATCCAGCCGTCGCCAGCCTCCGGGTATTCTGTCTTGTATTTCCTGAGAATGTTTTGAAGTATGCGAACAACGTATATCCTTCCCTCACGAGCCTCGGTCTTCGTAGCGCTTACAACTGTGTTCCACACCTTGCGTTGGACTTTGATATTCTCGCCATCGTAATCACTCCACTTTAGTCCACGTAATTCGCTTCGACTCGCTCCCGTAGAGGCCGCAACGGCACAGACCGTCCGTGCCGGTTCAGGCAGCTTGTCCAGCATCTCTGCAACTTCCTCCAACGTATATGCGTGATTGTTCGATTCCCGAATTTTCTGTTTCCGGATTCTCTCGCTCTCCGGCAGATCAGCGAGACTCGGAGCACTAGATTCCTTGATCCACCCCCCCCGCTTTCGTTGCAACCATAGGGTTCTCTCCTTCGTAAGCGCCGTCGGCAATTGCCCAGGTGAAGGCCCCGCGCATGAAGTTCTTCACGCGCAGGTGAGTCTGGTGCGATAGCTTTTGACGGATCGAGTCAAGGAACCGCTGCCCATCGCGTGGGATGAATTCCCGGAGCCGGAGCTTTGCAGCCGGATTGTTTTTGACGTGAACCTTGAAGATATCGCGGTAGCTGTTCACGGTGGAAGGCTCTGGGTGCATTTCGTTGCCAGCGGGGACCTGGATCGCCATTCGCAGCGAGGGAATTAGCTTTTTTCGATGAATTCGCCAACAGTCATGCCTCCAGTAGTGACGCGCCCCTCGTTGACTCGGGTGAGTTGCTTGGCGATCTTGTCAGCAAATCGCACCTCGGCTTTAGGCGGTTCTGTTGGCCGGATATCGGGATGATCGGCGGTAAGACCGAGGCCTTCCGACGAGAGTCGCCTTACTGTTAACCTCTTCTACCGTTCCAAAGATGAGAGCGACAAGTTCGGCATCGTGCGTGCTAATGGACG